>JBAULD010000545.1:0-1793 GCA_049578005.1 Polyangiaceae bacterium | reverse complement strand
CCCGAAATGGTGGGTGCATTCAAATCACAAAAGATGGCGTCGTAGCGTTCTCCACGGGCGATCCTCGCCAGGGCGGTGCGCGCGTCGGCCTCGACGGTGACCTCGTGCTCGAAGCGTAGCATCCGCGCGATCCCCGACGCGAAAGCCTCTTCGTCGTTGACGAGGAGCACCCTGCCGCGACGGAGCGGCTTCGAGGTTCGCCCGGACGCACGGAGCGCGCCTCCCTCTCGGGAGGCAGGCGGGAAGGTGACTCTGAACGTGCGGCCACGATCCGGCACGCTCTCGGTCACGAGCGTTCCGCCGAATGATTGGACGATGCTCTTGCACATGGCAACGTCGATATCCAATTGCGGGGCGCGCGGCTCATTGCCGAAATTTCGATCGAAGGCCGGATGGTCCGCGTTCGAAGAAACACCCGAGCGGGTGGAGTGAATCTCCACTGCGGCCTCTCCTCGTTCGTTCGTATGCGTTCGGACATGAGTTTCGTGCTGCTCGACGTCCGTTCCGCCCACGGCGCCGGAAGCATGCAAGAAGAGGTTCAGGAATACTTGCGTGAGAGGCGCTTCGCTGGCCTCGACGGCGGGAACGGCTTCATACTCCTTCTGCAGTCGGGCTCGGGTAGGGAGCGTGTACGCCATGAGCCGGAGGGACGCGTCGAGGACGTCGGACAGTTCGACGAGCTTGACCTCGTGCGCGTCGGGCGGCATGAATTTCTTCAAGCCGAGGACGATGGACTGCATTCGCTCGACGGCATCGTCGGCTTCGAGAAGCGCTTTTCCGATTTCAGCGAGTCGTACGAGCACGTTGCCGAAACGCGCGCCGTCATCGTCCGTCACGCGGAGGCCGTCGAGGCCCCCGATGACCTCACGGAGGACGCGCGACGAAAACCCGAGATTGCCAACGAGGTAGGTCAACGGATCGTTGATCTCCTCGCCCATTTCCGCCGCCATCGCGCCGATGACGGCTCGCCGGTCACGCTGCGCGAGGTATCGCTCGAGCTGGGCGCGCTCGGTGACGTCCCGCAAGACCACCACTCCACCGGCGAATTGCCCGTCATTGTCGACGATTGGAGAGGCGCTGGGCTCCACGAGCAGCGGCCGCCCCGTCCTCGGAAGCAAGGTAGTCGCGTACGGCATCCGATACACCTGCGCTTTGCCCAGCGCGACCGAAATCGGGTTTTCGACCGCGTGACCCTCGGAGTCCGTGAGGCGGATGACGTCGCGGACGTCCTTCCCGATCGCTTCGTCCCCAGGCCAGCCCGTCGCCCGCGTCGCCGGGGCATTCAGAAAGGTGACGATTCCGTGCGGGTCCGTCGCCACCACCGCGTCCGCTATCGAGTCGAGGGTCGTGGCGAACCGGCGCTCACGGACCTGGAGCTCCACCTCGAACGCGCGTCTCTTCAAGGCGACTTCGATCACCGCTCGCAGCTCGCGGTCGTCGAAAGGCTTGACGAGAAAGCCGTACGGACCTGTCTCCGCGGCGCGCGCGAGGGTCGGATCGTCGGAGAGGGACGTGATGTAAACGACAGGAATACCGAGGCGACGGCGAATTTCGGACGCCGCCGCGATGCCGTCCGTTCCTCCTTTCAGCCTGATATCCATCAGGATGAGCTGAGGTTTGAACCTCGCGGCCCGCTGAAAAGCCTGGGCGGCCGTCGCGGCGCTGTGGGGCGCCGAATAGCCGAGGGCATTCAGCCGCTGGCGGATGTCCTCGGCGATCAACTGTTCGTCTTCGACCACGAGGATGGTCGCGGCTACGTTCACGACGAAGGCCCCCCTTTGCCGACCCATGGT
>JBAULD010000544.1:0-1608 GCA_049578005.1 Polyangiaceae bacterium | reverse complement strand
GCCCGATACTGGCGCACCGCCCCGGGAAGCGCCTGCAGCATGAGGCCGAAGGGAAAATCGAACGGATAAGGGACAGTGGGCTCTGGAGGCCATCCGTGGCCGCGCGCCAACACCCTATTCCTACTGGCGGATACCCGCGGCGATTGCAGGGGTCTCCGTGCCCGAAACGCTTGCAAGCACCAGTGCGTTACCGTCCGCGGCGATCGCGCCGTTGTACACGTTGCCCTCGGAGTCGGTGAGCTTCAATGTGCCATCGGCCGCCACCGTATAGGTGCCGCTATCCGTGTTGCCCGTGGTGATGGTTCCCGCTGCATTCTTGGTAAAGGTGATGCTATAGGTTCCGTTGCCGTACGCAAACAGCGTGATCGCTTTGCCAAACATCGCAGTGATCGTGGTTCCACCGTATTGCGACACGCTGTAGACCCCCTCGAAGGCTGCCTGGGTGACCCCGGTTCCGCGACGCACGGCCACCTCGATGGAGGAAGGGTCATTCTGAGTGGTATCGGCCAATACGATCAGATCCCCATCGGCGCTCACGGCGCCGGTTCCGTTGGCCCCCGCAGTGAAAGCCGTCGACGTGACCGCGCCGTTGGCGACGGACCACGTTCCACTGGTCGGATTGCCCGTGGTGATCGTACCGGCATTGTTCTCAACATACGTGCCGGTCACGGCCCCGTTCGCCACGGCGATGGTCGCGACATAGGCGCTCACCGGGCTGGAGTACCCACCACCGGTGCTCAAGTACGTACCGGTGATATTGACGAGCGTGTAATTGCCATCGATTGACGCGGTCGTCGCGGTGGCATTTGGCAACACACCGACGGATATGGCAGGCATAACCCCGATCGCCACATTCACGCCGTTAACGGCATCGGCATTCGCTCCCTCGATACCGCCGCTATAGCCCGAGTCGGTGATCAGACTCGCTATGCCATTGGTCGTGGTTACGACATAAGTATCCTGGTCCGCCTGCTGCTCGATAGCTCCGGTAACATTGAAGGTCGCGTTGCCGTTGTAGTTATTCGAGGCAGCGGCGCCGCTGTAAGCGGCAATGACTGAGCCATCGAGAATTGCTGCAATTGCAGCAGTTGGATCATTGTCAAAACCCGCGACCGAAGTCGTATAAGTCTGATCCAACGTGGCCACCGCGACCGTGTAGGTGCAGTAGACCACGACGTTGGTCACATTGGCGGAGGCAACGGTTCCGGACCCATTCTGCACGTTACAGGTCTGGGCGGGCGTCGTCGTCGGCGTTCCGACAGTGACGGCGTAGGTTGCGCCGCTGAGTAGACCGGTCGCCAGGGTGAATGACCCATTGGCCGTGACCGGGAGGGTCGCCGTTCCGTTTAGAACCTGCACGCTTGCGCCGGCGGCGAGGCCAATGAGCGTACCGCCCACGGTGTAGGTGGGCGGGCCGCTGGAAACGACGAGCGCCACCGCCGACCCCCTGGCAACGCTGCTTGCGGCAGCCGGGTTTTCGCTGATGACTTTGCCGGCGGCGACGGTGCCGCTCGCTTGGGGAGTCACGGCGCCCACCGTCAATCCGGCACCGGTGATGGCGGTACTCGCGGCTGCCTGGGTATCGCCGACCACGTTCGGAACGCTGAC
>JBAULD010000543.1:0-5181 GCA_049578005.1 Polyangiaceae bacterium | reverse complement strand
GCTCGTTGTAGAGCTCGAACAGCACGTGCGGGTCGTTCTTGTACTTCGTGGCGACCTGTTGCCAGAAGAGCACGGAGTGCTCGTCGGCCATGACCTGCTGGCAGCCGCTCGCGGCACCCTTGCACTGCGCTTCGTTGCCGAAGTCTCCCTCGTCCGACCAGTGCAGATCGAGAATGACGTCCATCGGCTTGGGCGTTGCGGTTTCGGCCCATTGCACCTGCTGGTCGACCGTCGCGGCGTACGTCGCGTCGTAGCTCGGATTCGAGTTGCCTGCGGCGTCGGTCTGGAGCCAAAAATCCTGGTTGAGCGAGATGCGAACGACGTTGGCGCCCCACGCGGACATGACCGCGTAGTCGCCCTGGTTGAGGCTGTCGCCCGCGCTGCTCCACTCGAGCGACGGGCGCGCCACGCCGCGAAACAAGTGGGGCTTTCCGCTGGCGTCGAGGACCGTCGGTCCCGATACTGTGTACCCGCCCGCCGGGGCGGCCGCGGCTTCCGGGGCGCCCGAGGAAGACCCGGTCCCGGTCGGCGAAGGCGACCCGCTGCTGCTCCCGCCTCCCGTCGTATTCTTCGAGTTGCCTCCGCTCGAGCCGCCTGAGCTGCTGCCGCCCCCCGCCGGCGGCGATTCTTTCGACGCGGGGCTCGACGCGCACGCGGCGGCCAACGTGAGGGGTAGCGAGACCATCAAGAAGACAAAACAGCGCATTGCAAGCTTTCTCCGTGGAGACCGGGTCTCTTCGCGCGCGGCCGCGCGGCAACGTCTCCGGCCAATGCCGGCCATGTAGCAATGTGACCTAGTGTCCGGGCTCGAGCCATTCGGCTCACGGCCATGCGTAGCACAAAATTCGTGAGCCGCGGATGCACCCAAGAGTATACTAATCCCCCACTACGCCTCGGATGCGGGGGCGCTCCGCCTTCGTGTGGGTCCGAAAAGCCATACTTCTAGTAGGGATAAAGGTGCACTCGTGAAGATGCCGATCTTGGTTCGTCTGGGCGTGTCGAGTGCGGCTGTGGGCTTGGCCTGCCTGCCGGCTTTCTTGATGCCCGCGTGTTTGAGCAACTCCGACAACTCGAACGGCAACGACGCCAGTGCGGGTGGCGGGAGCAGCAGCGGAGGCGGCGGGGGCAGCAGCAGCGGTGGAGGCACCGTGGCCGACAGCGGCGGCGACGCGGGCGGCGGCGCGACTTGCAATCTCGACGACATGAGCGGGCCCGCCACCAGCACGATGGGGTACTGGTTCACGTACTCCGACCGAACCTGTCCGAACACCTCTCTCTTGCTCCCCGACGCGGCGGGCACGATCAGCCCCGGAGAAGGGTACGCTTCGGATCCCGCCGTCGACGACGGGGGAAACACGTTGACGGCGATGCTTCCGGGTGTCGGCATGGGAGTCGGCTACCGAGAGTTCATCGGCGGCGGGGAAACCACCTGGGGCGTCGGCTTCGGGTTCAACTTCACGAACAACGGGACCGACCCGTTCACCGTGTGTCCCGCGAGCACGTGCACGGGCACTCCGCCGATGGTCGACGCGTCCGCGGGCTTCGGCGCGCCCTACGACGCGAGTCAGCACAAGGGCATCTCGTTCTTCGCGCGGTCGCTCATGGCGACGGCCACCCTGCCGACGAAAGTCCGCGTCCAGATCTCCGATAAGCACACCGACCCCGGATCCGGCTCGCCGGAAGCTGGTCCCACGTCGGGCATTTGCAATCAGTGCGCCTCCACGGGAACGGCGGAGTGCGCGAACGACTATTACACGACCGTCAACCTCAGCTCGACCTGGGCCCAATACACGGTTAACTTTGCCGACCTGGCGACCGACACGTGGGCCGCCACCTACGCGAAGGGCACGATCGACCTCAAGACGCTCTATCACGTGCACTGGCAGATCAATAAGCCCGTGGCGAACTTCGATATCCAGCTCGCCTGCATCTCGTGGGTTGACTGATCGCGACAGCACGTTTTCTCACGTGCAATGTCCCCCCGCTTACGCGGGGTTCTGAGGGGGAGAAGCGCTCCCGCCTTCACAGTTCCAACACGGTTCGAAGCACGGCGTCCACGCTCTCCATCGAGCGCGTGGACAGCCGCCCCGAAGGTGCGGCTTCGAACTTCTCCAAGAGCGCGCTCGTGACCAGGTGCGCGAGGACGACTTGCGGCCCGCTCGTACCGGCCTCACGCGCCGGGACGCGGACGCTGAGCGGATCGTCTTTGTACATCGGTGCATCGTCGTCGAGCGGCGCGACGACCACAGTCTCGATTCCAGCGAGCCGATCCGACTGGACGACGACGAAGTGCTCGCGACGACCTTCCGCCCCGAACCCGAGCCTGCGCCGCGCGACCAACACGTCGGCGCGCGTCGCACCGCCCGTGCTAGCCATGTAGGCGTTCGAGAGCCGAGGCGATTTCGCGCTCGCGCTCACGCAGCTCAGGCGTGCGTGAGCGCTCGAGCCGGCGACGGAACGATTCGCTCTCCGCGCGCTCGATCGCGTCGACCAGCAGGCCCCGGGCGTACACGGCCTCGGGAGTTCTTGCGGCCTTGGCCAAGCTACGGAGCCGCTCGCGGGTCTCCGGCGGCAGGTTGAGGTTCACGCGCGCGAGAGCACCGGACATGTTGGAATTTTGAGGTCCCCCGCAGAGGATGTCAACCGAGGTCCTTCGCGCAGGTCCTTAACCGGGCCGCAACCAGCCCTCAATCAGCTGAGAGCGCTCGCGCTCTCGGCCCCGCCACCGGGTGCGCGCAGCCTGAGATCGCGCACATACTCGGCCAGCGTCGGCTCGCGCTCGGCCATCGCGAAGACGCGGACCGAGGCGCGCGCGAGGTGACGCTTGGCGGTGGCCAGCGAGATGTCCATCGCGGCGGCCACGTCGACGAGCTCCAGTTTGTCGACATAACGAAGGACGAAGACCCTTCGCGTCCGAGGCGCGAGCTTCTCGAGAATCGCCTCGAAGCGCGAGAGCGCCTGCCGTCCCGATCCGTCGTCGGCGGCCTGCTGCGGAAGGTCGGGCAGCTCGCCGGTCGCGGTCAGCCGCAGACGCCAACGCCTACGGCGGCGAAGCTCCGTACACGCGACCCGAAGGGTGATGCCGATGAGAAAACTGCGGAGGGCGCTCGGCTGGCGAAGGCGCGGGAGCTGCTCGAAGAGACGCGAGAAGACTTCTTGGACGTGGTCGTCCAAATCGTGCGCCCCCACCCATCGCAAGAGTTTACAGCGGACTTGCACGCCGTAGCGGCGCCAGATCGCTATCGCGGCCCTGGGGTCCCCCTCGCACGCGGCCAGCGCCAGCAGTTCGTCGGCTGTTTCACCGTTGATGGTCAGGCGAGCGGAGGACGGGCGTGCGTCGGCGTAGCCGGCGTTCGCCCCCGGCCTATTGAGAGCGTCCAACAGTGTGAGCGGAACGGTGTCCGCTCGGGGTGCGGGAACCGGAGCACGCGGTCCCGGCGCGGGATCCGGTGAATTAAGCAGCGCGAGGGGCGTCGAGACGCAAGCCGACATGCGCCGAATACTATGGGGCACATCTCTCCGAGACGAGGAGGAAACGCCCGCGAGCCCACAGTGAGACGCTGCGCAGCACAAGCGATCGTGCACCGCGTCACGGCCTGCGGCCGTCGCGTCGTGTGAAGCCGGTCTCCGTATAAGTGCGGGACGAGCCGGGCAACGGCTCAAGGAAACGCGCGCACACGGGTGAATTTGCTCGCCCGAGAAAACCTCATCCCCATAGCCCGTTTACTTTCGGTCTTCCGATCGCATAAAACGCCGACCATGAGCGCCAAACCGCGCGTCGTCGCTCCCGCGACTTGGGTGCCCACCCTGTACTTTGCCATGGGGATGCCGTTCGCCATGGCGAACTGGGTCGTGGCGACGATGTTCAAGAACCTCGGCTACTCCGACACGCAGATCATGGCGTCGACGGGGAGCATCGTCATCGTCTGGTCGTTGAAGCCGTTTTGGGCCGAATTCCTCGATATGTCGTGGACCAAAAAGACCTGGGTCCTCGCCATGGAGTTCTTCCTCTGCGCGATGTTCGCCGTGGTCGGGGTCGCCTTGCGGCTGCCCAATTACTTCGCAGTGGTCACTGCCCTCTTGTGGCTCATCGCGATCGCCTCGGCCACTCAGGACATCTGCGCCGACGGCATTTACATCACCGCGCTCGACAACAAGCAGCAGGCCGAGTGGATCGGCCTTCAAGGCGTCTTCTGGAACGCGGCGCGCATCTTTTCGACGGCGATCGTGGTCTGGTTCGCGGGCTTTCTGCAGAGCAGCGCCGGCCTCGACGGAAGAACCGCCTGGACCTACGCGCTCGGCACGAGCGCCGTGCTGATGGGCCTTCTTGGCGTCTATCACAGCTTCCGACTGCCGACGGGCTCGATATCCCACCGGCCGAAAGACGCCAAAGAAATCGCGGTGAAGTTCGGCGACTCGGTCGCGGCCTTCTTCAAGAAAAAGTCGTTGTGGGGGATGCTGATCTTCGTCGGCCTCTACCGGACGGGCGAAGGCTTCTTGCTCGGCGAGGGACCGCTCTTCATTCAGGCGTCGCTGAAAGACGGGGGTCTCGGCCTCACGCTCGAGCAAAAGGCGCTGGTCGACGGCACGGTGAGCACCCTGTTCATCCTCATCGCCGGCTGGCTGGGCGGCAAGTTCGTAGCCAAGTACGGCCTCCGGCGAACCCTGCTCTTTCTCTCGATCTGCCTGAACGTCCCGCACCTTTGCTACGTGTTCTTGAGCCAGGTGCAGTCGCCCGACAAGCAACTTTCCATTTACCTGGTTATGACGCTCATCTCGATCGAGAAGTTCGGATATAGCTTCGGCTTCGTCGGAAACATGCTGTACATGATGCAGCAGATCGCCCCCGGCAAATACAAGATGGTGCACTACGCGTTCGCGACCGCGTGGATGAACGTCGTCTTGTGGCCGACGCAGATGGTGAGCGGGAAGCTCGCCGACTGGCTCGGGTACAAGAACTTCTTCATCTTCGTCTTGATCGCCTCGATCCCGAGCCTCTTCGCGGCGTGGAAAGCCCCGTTCCCGAATCCGTCGGACGAGGGCGACGGCGAGGCGGGGGGCAGCGGCGAAGACAAGCCGCAACCGGCGGCTGCGGCGGCGTAGGATCGGGTCGCTTCGTCCCATTCCGCGGCCCGCTGCGGGCTCTTCCTCCGCTTCGGGAAGGACGCGCGGGGATTCACG
>JBAULD010000542.1:0-2216 GCA_049578005.1 Polyangiaceae bacterium | reverse complement strand
GCGGTGGGGCGGGCGCGGCGATCGCGGGAGGCGGAGGAGCGGGAGGCGCGGCGGCCTGCCGAGGAGGGGGCGGCGGCGGCGCGGGTGGGGGCGGACTGTTTACGTACACTTCGCATGCACCGAGCGCGAGCACGACGAAGCCGATGGCCCTTCCTCTTCGCAAGAAGCTTCTCTGCACGGGTACGATTCTACGCGATTGCGAGTTGGTCGCGAGCTACCGGCCGCGAACGCATTTTGTCTCGCCGTGCCGTGCGCCTCCGTGGCATCGTGCGCCGCACGCGAGTGCGAAGTGCGAGGAGGCGGCACAAGGCGACCTTCGTAGGGACAGGCGTGATGGGTCTGCGGCACTTGCGGGTGTTTGCGTCGCTGCCCGACCGATTCGAAATCGCCGGCTCCTACGACGTGCGTTCCGACGCGCCCCTCCCGGCGTACGCCCGGCCGCTCCGAAGCGAAGAGGAAGCGATCCTCTGCGCGGACGTGGTGGTCGTCGCGACCCCCACCGCGGCCCACTCCGCGACCGTCGCGCGGGCCCTTTCGGCCGGCCGGCACGTCCTCGTCGAAAAGCCCCTGTGCGCGACGGGGCTCGAGGCCGAGGCGCTCGCGGGTCTCGCCACGCGTGGTCCCGGGCTCCTCTTCGTCGGGCACTCCGAGCGCTTCAATCCGGTCGTCCGGGCGGTCGCCCGTCTGGTGCGCGACGAGCCGGTGCTCGCCATCGACCTCCTGCGCGTGGGTCCGTCCCGGCCCGCTGAGGGCGGCGTCCTCGTCAACCTGGGCGTCCACGATTTCGACCTCGCCGCCTATGTGGGACAAGCACCCTTGAAACTCCTTGGCGCCGTTGCCGGAGGAGCGTCGAGCGCCGCGGGCGAGGACCTCGCCCACGTGCTCTTCACGAACGGCGCCGGCACCGTGGGACACCTTCACGTCGACCGCACCGCCCCTGAAAGGCGCCGATCGATCGCGCTGGCGACCCCCGACTGGCTCTACGAGGGGGACCTCCTCTCCCACCGTCTCGCACGCACGGCGCGCGACACCGGGGCGAAGACGCACGTGCCCCTCTCGCTCGATGAGCCTCTCGCCGCGCAGGCGCTCGCACTTGCCGACGCGCTCGACGGGGCCCGGGTGCGCGAAATAGCGACAGCCAGCGACGGAGCCTGTGCCGTCGCGCTGGCCGAGGAAGCGGCGCGCAGGGCCGCCTCGAGCGCGCCCGTCGCAGGGATCGCGAACGTGTGGCCTCGGTTGCATTGAAGGCCTGCCCCGACACAGGTGGTTGGCGAAAAACTTGGCGCGGCGAGCACCCCGCTGGTACCCCGAAGGGCACATGCCACCGTCGGAGCCGCCGGAGCGCTTCCGCCCTCTGCTACGCGCCGGGGGCCTTCGCTTCTCGCGGGAGGCGGCGGAGCGGCCCATCCTCGTGTTCGAGGGAATCTACAAGTCGTATCGGCAGGGCGCGCCGGTATTGCGAGGCATGAGCCTCGTCATCGAGCGCGGCGAGTTCGTGTTCATCACGGGACCGAGCGGGTCGGGCAAGTCGACGTTGCTCCGTCTCCTGTACCGCGCCGAGACGGTCGACGACGGGCGGATCCTCTTTCTCGGCCGCGACGTGGCCCGCCTCCGCGAGGACGCCATCCCGTTCTTGCGCCGCAACATCGGCGTCGTGTTCCAGGATTTCAAGCTCGTGCCGTCGTGGACCGTGTACGAAAACATCGCCATCGCGCTCGAAGTGCTCGGCCTGCCCCAGCGTCTCATCCGGGCGCGCGTCGGCGAGGCAATCCAGCGTGTCGGTCTTGCCGGGCGGGGGCAGGACAAAGCAACGGTGCTCTCGGGAGGCGAGCAGCAGCGGGTGGCCATCGCGCGCGCCATCGTCGGAGAACCCGCGCTCATCCTCGCCGACGAGCCCACGGGCAATCTCGATCCGCAGCTCGCCATCGACATCCTCGGACTCTTCGAAGAGGTTCACGCGACCGGTACGACCGTTCTCTTCGCGACGCACGACCGCTCCCTGCTCGAGGTTCGTCCGAGGCGTATCGTGGTCCTCGGCGAGGGCAAAGCGCTCGATGTCCGCGAGGGCGTGACGAGCGAAGAGTACGATTACCCAGTGCAGCACTGAGAGGCTTGGACCGACGCCATGTTTTCGGAAAGCACCGCGAGGAGAGCAAGACAGGGGATGCTCCGGGAGTGGCGCCTGCACTCGCTCAGGGTTTTCTCGCTCACCGTCG
>JBAULD010000541.1:0-3763 GCA_049578005.1 Polyangiaceae bacterium | reverse complement strand
ACAGGTGGCGTCCCCGTGGGGGATTCATCCCTTCTACGAAAATCGCCAGGCTTCAAGCGAGCAATGCCCGCTGGAAGCTTTGTCGGTGGGCGCTTCCGCGGGCTTGCACTTTTCACACGACGGCGAGGCCGATACGAGTAATCTCACGCGGCAAATGGCGGTTCGGAGGCGGCTCGTGGCAATGACGAACGACAATGGCAAAGAAAAGAGCAAGATCGTGCTCGGGGACAGCGGGTTTCCGAAGATGCATGAGCTCTTCGTCCCCAAGGCGATATTTTTCACGAACGGCGTCGGGGTTCACAAGGACCGCCTCTCGTCGTTTGAGCTCGCCCTGCGTGGCGCCGGTATCGAGAAGGCGAATCTCGTCACCGTCAGTTCCATATTTCCGCCTCACTGCAGAGAGATGAGCCGCAAAGAGGGCGAGAAGCTCATCATGCCCGGACAAATCGTCCATTGCGTCATGGCTCGACAGGACACGAACGAGCCCAATCGTCTCATTGCCGCTGCGATCGGTCTCGCGCGTCCGGCGGACAAGGATCGATACGGTTATCTGTCGGAGCACCACAGCTACGGTGAAACCGCGAAAAAGGCGGGCGATTACGCCGAAGATCTCGCTGCCACCATGCTCGCGACGACGCTGGGCATCGACATCGACGCCGAGAAGGCGTGGAGCGAACGAGAGCAGGTATTTCGACTGGAAAAGACGATCCTCAAGACCCGCAACATCGTGCAGAGCGCCGAGGGCCACCCCAAGGGGCTTTGGTCGACGGTTATCGCTTGCGGGGTTTTCATCTTCTAGCCCGGAAGCCTGGCGCTTTTCGCCGAGCCCTTCGGTATCCCGGCGTCGACCGTGCTCGCCTACAGAAGTAGGCTCCGCGCGCTCGCCTCCGGCCTCGCTCGGGCTCGACGAAAATCACGAGGCTTCTAGGATGGCCGGACATGACCAGTTCCGCGCACATTGTCATGCGCCATCAATCGCTCTTGCCGTGGACCTCGTCGATGACGCGCGTGAGGCGACCACCGTAGACGATGGCAAACGTGGCGCTGCTCCCGGGAAACAGCTCTTCGGCGCGCGCCGCGACCGCATCGACGATCGCCTCGGCGTCGTCTCTCGTCACGTCCCCCGCCCGAATCGTGATTTCCGCCCAGTCGACTGCGCGCCTCAGAAGGTAGACGCGCTTCGTCTCCTCTCTGCCCTCAGGGCTTCGAAGGATGCGAATCGTCTCCTCCAGGGTCATGCCCTAGTATAGCGGGCGCTGGGTCACCGATCGAGTCGGCGCGGCCTGCCGCTGCTCGCCCGTCCCGGTCGCTCGCCGGCGTCGCAGCGCGTATCGGACGAGCAAACCGGCGAAGGATCCGTAGGCGATGCCGACCGCTGCCGCGGCGCGTGCCATGCCTGCGTGCGGAGCGAGATCGCAGTTGGGATTCACGTCGATTACGTAGGGGACGCCGCTCGGCGCCAAACGCACGTCGACCCTCCCGTAGTCGCGTACGCCCACCGCTCGAAACGCCTCGGTGGCCGCCTTCCGGATGCGAGCCGCCACCCCGTTTTGCAGCGTAGGGTTGAGCATGGGCACCGTTCCCAGGTCTTCTACAGACCCGCTCGACCATTTGGCCTCGTACGAAACGATGTGCGGAACGTTGGGCGGCAGGGCCTCGAAGTCGATCTCGCTGAGCGGCAATACACGCGGGGTGGGGTGCCCCAGTAGCGCTACGTTGAACTCGCGGCCCTCGATAAACCGCTCCACCAAACAAGGCTGCCGTAGCGACGTGACCACCGCCTCGACTGCTCTGGCCAGCTGCGACCGGTCGTGCACGACGTTTCCGCTGGATATGCCCACCGATCCGTCCTCCCGCACGGGCTTGACGATGAGCGGGAACTGGAGGTCGCACGGGTCGTCGGGCGATGCGAGTACGCGCCCCGCCGGAGTCGGAATTCCTGCGGCTTCTAGCCGCTGCTTCACGCGATCTTTCCGGAGCGCAAAACTAAGCACCTCGGGCGGCGAACCGGTGAACGGGATGCCCAGAAGCTCGAGAAGTACGGGAACCGCGCTCTCCAGCCGAGCGTCGTTGCCGAGCGACTCGCAGAGGTTGAACGCGCAGTCAGGCTCGAGGTCGCCTAGGCGCGCCCGCAGGCTCGCAAGGTCACCGTCGACCGGGACCAGATGCGTCTCGTAGGCTGCCTCGGTCAGCGCCCTAGCCACTCCTGCTGCAACGAGGCGCACTTCCGCGCGTGCGGCCCACCCCGGATCGATCTCGGGCCGAGCGTCCTCGTAGTCGACGTTGTAGAGCACTGCGATCCGCTTGTTCGCTCGCGTGCGCCGAGTCGGCGGTTTCCGTTCCGGCGACGTTGGGGCCGGGGAGAGGTCTGGCGGTGCCTCGTCCGTCATGGCTTTCGAATCGCGCTCCAGTTGTGGACCAGATCCCCGCGAAGCGGGGGAGGTGTCGTCTCACCGAGCGCACGCGATGGGAGTGACAACATGCGCTCTACTAAGCGAATCTACCGTCATCACGATCGGGGTCAAGACCGTATTGTGGTCTTCACCTCAATAAACCGATGAGAGCCTCTCGCGCACCGTCTCCCTTGCCCTGCACGCCCACACCACCCGGGTTTCTCCGCGCCTCGGCGATCATCTTGGCCAAGGACTTCGCGATCGAGCTCGCCACGGGTGAGATTGTCACCACCGCCGGCTTCTTTGCGGCCCTCGTAGCCGTCATGGCGAGTCTGGCGTTTGCCGCGGGGCCCGAACGAACGACTCGGGTGGCTCCCGGTGCCCTATGGCTCGCGATCTTGTTCGCCGCAGTCCTCGCTCTCGGGCGAACTTGGCAGCGCGAGCGAGAAGAGTCGTCGCTCGTCGGTCTTCTCGTGTCACCGGCGCCACGTGCGGCAATTTGGTGCGGCAAGGCCGCAGGCGTGCTCGTCTTCATGATGGCGGTGGAGGTGGTCGTCGTCCCCCTCGTGGCGCTCTTCTTCCATGTCGATCTGCCGAATGTCTTCGCGCCATTGGCAGTCGTCATGCTGCTCGGAACGCTGGGGGTGGCCGCCACTGGGACGCTATTCGGGGCGATGACCGTTCGGACGAGCGCTCGCGAGCTCCTTTTGGCCTCCGTTCTCTTCCCGCTGCTATCGCCCGCACTCCTCTCGAGTGTCGAGGCAACGCGGGATATCTTTTACGCCGCGGAGAGCGGACAGCCCGTCGACATGGCGGAGGTTCGCGAATGGCTGGTCCTTCTTTTGCTGTTCGATGCGGTAGCCATTGCGGGTGGGGCGACGATGTTTGGCGCTCTAGTCGAGGACTAGGCACGAGACACGAGACCGCGACGAACCGCCCCGTCCAATTATCCGCTCTCAGCGATCGCCGCGGCCTCGCGTGTGACCGCCTCGAACTCGAGCGGCGTGCCGACGACCTCACCCACGGCGTAGACGCCGTCCCGGATTTTTCCGCCTGGAGCCCTGACGATATAGCCGCGCTGCTCGTGGACGAGGTCCGCACCCGCTTGTGCGCACAGCTCGTAGGCGGGAGCGCGCGGACCATCGATGAGAAGCACGTCACAGGCGAATCGCTGCGCATCCCCGTCGATCGCGATGCTCACCTCCTTAATACGGCTACTCCCCCTCACTCGCACCGGGGTCCCGCGCACCATGACCGAGCCAAGAATGGAATGCGCGCACGCCTCTGCGAAGGGCCCACCGCCGTCGGCCACGGCGATGACCACCCGCTTGCCCGGAACGACGCCGTAAGAGGCCATCCACGCCCCGGCC
>JBAULD010000540.1:0-1736 GCA_049578005.1 Polyangiaceae bacterium | reverse complement strand
TAGTTGGGCCGCACCTAAAAGGTACGTAAAATCAGGCTGGGGAGAGGTGTCTTGGAACTGCAATCGGATCGCCGTAGACGCGACTCCTTCCAGAAACAATACGAGGTCTACACCCGCATAAGCGGGGCCATTGATGCTTCGAAGCAATCGACCGTTGCCCCGAACAGGCACATATTTTCGGCATATCTATTTATCGTAGCTTGAGGACCGGCGTCCGGATTCGGGTCCGCCGAGATCGTGCTCGCCGCGCAATGTCCCCCCGCCGCGCGTCGCTGCGCGGGGGGGACCTGAGTGGGCCGGCAGTACGGGATCGAAGCCTTCGCCCGAGGCCGGACAAGGGCGAGACCGCCGCCTCGTGTGCTACGCATTCCGCTCAACGATGCCGATCGCGCGCTGCTCTTTCCTGGCCATCATCGCTGGCCTCACAAGCTGTTTCCTCTCGCCACTGCCCGACCTCCGAAGTCCAGCGGACCGCGCGCACGAGACCGCGCCGAAATGCGGCAAGGAGTCGAGTGGCGGAGCCTCCGAAGGACTCTCGACGTCCGGCATCGAATCGGTACAGCCGTTCTATACGTACGTCGCCGGGACGGCGACGATGCGCGAAGCGAGGCTACGGGGGGCTCGCATCTCCTTGCGCCCTGCCCCGGAGCTGTCGCGCGAGTCACTCCAGCGCGCACTCGAATGCCATCAAACGCGCGTCGTCCTCGGCGGACAGCCGGAGGTCCCGGATGATCCCTACGTTCTTCCCGGCGCCTGGCTGGACATCGCCGTGGCTTCAACGGGCGACGGCTTCGTTGTCGACGTGCAGGCGGACACGTTCAACGACGCGAAGCGCGTGCTCGAGCGCGCGAGAAGGTTCGTGGCGCGCGAGCCAGCACATCCATAACTCCCGGCCGCCCGATTGGCCGACCACGTAATTTTCCGTGCTGAGCGATAGTCACGCTCCGCGTGACGGAATTTCGCTCGACGCAGCACGTGTTCTTCGTATGGTCCTGCGTCGGTCCACCCTGTCGCGCACGTACTTTACGAGGTCCCCATGATAACGATGAGACACGTTCGCACTTGTCTTTTTCTCGGCGCCAGCTTGTCGTTGCAGGCCTGGCTGGGCGCCGCCGGCACCGGGTGTTCGTCGACCAACGCGTCGAAGGGCAGCTCGGGAACGAGCAGCGGCGAGCCCGGAGCCACGAACAGCGCGACCGGGTCGTCGTCGTCGTCCGGCGCGGGAACGTCCGGTGCGGGATCGTCCGGCGTGGGATCGTCGGGCAGCGGCGCGCAAGGCGGGGGAACCGGGACGGGCACGACGGCGAGCGGCTCGTCGTCGGGAGCCGCCGGGAGCGGCAGCGGTACCGGCGGCTCGTACGTCGACGCGGCGAATACCGACAACAACCTGGACGCGGGTGGCGTGACGGACGCGGTGGCGCCCGTCGTCATGAGCAACGTGGGCGACGCCGCCCTGAACCTCGCCCCGAGCGGGAGCGACCTCACGGGCGGCCCGATGCCGGATCCCGCGAATCTCAAGTACTGCACGGGCACGTCGCCGATCCACTGCTTCTTCGGCGTCCAGTGCAGTGGCATGGAGTTCAGCTCTTGCCCGGCCGGGACCAGCCCCGCGGGCGCCGTGGGCAACTACGACGTGACTTTCGAGATCGGCGGAGCCGCGGCGGGCAAGACGTCCGTCGAAGCCGAGATGCATCGGCCCATCGTGCCGGAACAGGACACGACGGCCGGGCAAACGA
>JBAULD010000539.1:0-4139 GCA_049578005.1 Polyangiaceae bacterium | reverse complement strand
CGATTCGAGCGGTCGACAAGGAAAAGATCCTCGGCCTCGTGGCGACGACGAACGTGCCTGTCGAACAGACCATCGCTTGGACCGACGTCATCGCAATGAATGACAGCCAGCGGGACCTGAGCTCTCTCGTGCAACCCGGGAATCGGGCGATGTCCATCCACGTGGCCTTCGACGAACAGATTCCGCTCGTGCGACCGGGGGACTTCGTCGACGTCCTGGCCGTGTATAGCGACACCCACGAAGCGAGCGTCCTACTTCAACGAGTCCTCGTGCTCGCATCGGGAATGGAGACCGGCAACGAGCATGCGAGCGACAAGCGCTCCGGCCGCACCCCCTTGCTCACGCTCAGCGTCTCGCTCCAGGAGGGACAGCTGCTGACGCTGGCGATGACCCGCGGCGCGCTCACGGTCGTCGTGCGAAGCCCGCAAGATCAAACAGTCGCGGAGACCCCCCCCGACCTCACCCCGTCGACGCTCAACGACTCGGCGAAGAGGGAGACCATCGGACTCCGGCGGCGCACCGCTCCCATCAAGCTCCAGGCCGAGCAGGCCCAGCGATGAACCCGATTCCGGCGTTCGCGCTTCTCGGTGTGGCGGCGCTCTGCGCGGCGCCGCGGACGGCCCTGGCACAAGCTCGCGCGGATCGGTCCGATGCGGCGACGGCCGACAACGCCCAGACGATCACGCTGGCCATCGGCGAGACGAAGGTCATCTCCGCGAAGGACGTCAAGAACTACTCCGAAGGCGTGACCGGCATCATCGACATCAAGCTCACGTCGGACGCGAGTCAGTTCGTCGTCAACGGTAGGCGCGCAGGTTCGACGACGCTGCTCCTCATCAAGAACGACGGCTCTCAGACCACCATCAACATCGACGTGTTCGTTCGCGCTCCGCAAGTCGTCGAGCGCGAGCTCTCGCAGCTCTTGACGGGGCTGAGCGGCGTCCAGGTGCGCCGGGTCGGCGCGCACATCGTCATCGACGGCCGAGTGGCCGATGAAGAAGAACTGAAGCGGGTCGCGCACGTCGCCTCGCTCTATCCGGGTCAGGTCGACTCACTCGTGGTCCTCGGGGCTGGCGGTGCGCCGGTGGTCGCCCCTGGGGAGACGCAGCGCTACGTCGTTCGAATCGACTTTTACTTCGTTCAGTACGACGCCAACTCGAGCTATAACGTCGGAATTGCGTGGCCCGGAGCCGTTGGAGGGTCGTTTCTCCAAAGCTCGATTTCGTACGACTTTCTGACCGGAGTCCCGCGCACGGCCACCGCGACGCTCGCGAACCAGCCGCTCCCGGGTCTCGACATCGCGTCGGCACGAGGATGGGCGAAGGTCCTCAAGCAGGCCACGATCGTCACGAACAACGGAATCGAGGCTTCGTTCTCCAACGGCGGTGAGCAGAACTTCACGGTGACGACGGGCCTCGGAGTGGGGGTCCAGAAGATTCCCTTCGGCACAGAGGTCACCGTGCTGCCCAAGTACAACCCGCAGCAGCGGCAGATCGACGTGAAGATCTCCGCCGACGTTGCCGATCTGACGGCGGCGGTCTCGGGCACGTCCCTGCCGGGTCGCACGACCTCGAAGCTGTCGACGAACATCAGCGTGAAGCTCGGTCAAACGATTGTACTCTCGGGTATCCGCAGCGAGTCGACGACGCACTCCGTCAGCGGGATTCCGATCCTCAAAGACATCCCTGTGCTCGGTCTTCTGTTCGGGGCGCACTCGAACGACGTCGAGGCCACCGAAGGCGCGGTCTTCATCGTTCCAAGCGTCATCGAGGCCGTTCCGACTTCGGCGCAAGAGCTCGTGCAGAGTGCGCTCGTGAAGTTTCGTACTTACTCGGGCGCGGTCGAGAGCGTGAACGCGTACGACAAGCGGCCTGGGGGCGGGCTCGGCTTGCCTGCCGCGCCGGTGCCCTAGTCGATCTGGCGGAGTAGCGGAGATGCTCGTTCAGGTAGACCTCGAATCTTCCGGTCGCAAGGAGCGCCGCGTCGTGGACGCCTCCGACGGCATTTTCACGATCGGTCGCGCTGCGAGCTGCAGCCTCCCTCTCGAGAGCGCCAAAGTGTCGCGCAACCACCTGAGCGTCGACATGAACGGCCCGCGCATGCGGGTCACCGACTCCTCGACGAACGGAACCCTGGTCGGAGACGTATTCGTCAAGAGCTCCACGGCCGATATGGCCTACGGGGCTCCGATCGCCCTCGGCGAGTACCTCGTTCGGCTGACGCCGCTCGGGTCCGCGCGACTCGAGCCGCACGCGGCTCCCGAGAAGGCCCCCGAGAAGGCCGCCCCGGCACCGGAGAACCGAGCCGAGGAGCACGCCACCGAGCAGGCGAGGCGCGACAACGCGGCACTGCGCCGGGAAATCCACAAGCTTCTCATCGACCACCTCGATCTCGCGACCGTCGAGCCATCGAAAATGGAGGACCCATCGCTTCGGCCGAAGGTGCTGAGCGCCCTACGGCGCATCGTCCGCAACCTCGACGAGCGCATTCCGGAGGCCATCAATCGAGACGCCCTCGTCGGAGAGCTGGCCGACGAAGCGCTCGGGCTCGGCCCGCTCGAGCGCTTCTTGAGCGACCCGACCGTCAACGAGATCATGGTCGTCGACCCGAATACGATTTACATCGAACAGGGCGGCAAGCTCTTTCAGGCCGACGCGCGCTTCACCGACGACGAGCGCGTTCGTGCGGTCATCGAACGGATCGTCACGCCCCTGGGGCGCCGAATCGACGAGTCGTCTCCGCTGGTCGACGCCCGCCTGAAGGACGGCTCCCGCGTCAACGCCGTCATCCGACCGTTGGCTCTCCGCGGGTCGGCGATCACGATCCGCAAATTCGCGCGCTCCCCGCTCACGCTCGAGAAGCTGGTTTCCTTCGGGGCGCTGACCGCGACAATGGGCGCCTTTCTCACGCGGAGCGTCGTTGCGAAGAAGAATATCGTCATCGCGGGGGGCACCGGGAGCGGAAAGACGACGCTGCTCAACGTTCTCTCGGGAGCGATTCCGTCCGACGAGCGAGTCGTCACCATCGAAGACGCGGCCGAGCTGCAGCTGCGGCAGCCGCACGTCGTATCGCTCGAGACGCGTCCCGCGAACATGGAGGGCAAGGGCGAATACACCATTCGCGATCTCGTCAAGAACGCGCTCCGGATGCGCCCCGATCGCATCGTCGTAGGCGAATGCCGCGGGGGTGAGGCGCTCGACATGTTGCAAGCGATGAACACCGGCCACGACGGGTCGCTCACGACCACGCACGCGAACAGCCCGCGAGAGGCCCTCTCGCGGCTCGAGACGCTCGTGCTGATGGCCGGTCTCGAACTTCCCATCCGAGCGATTCGCGAGCAGATCGCCGGGAGTATCCACTTGCTCGTCCAGCAATCGCGGCTGTCCGATGGGAGTCGCAAAGTCACCGCCATCGCCGAGGTGACCGGGATCGACGACGACGGGGAGGTCGAAATCGTTCCGATCTTCCAGTTTCAGCGGACCGGCACAGGGCCCAAGGGAAAGGTGGTGGGGGATTTCCGGTCGACGGGGTTTCTTCCTTCGTTCCTCAACGACTTCATCGTCCTCGGACTCGTCAAACCCGGGGAGTCGTACCTGTGAAGCTGCACATCGGAGTCGTCGACGCGTTGAAGTACGCAGGGCTCACCCTCGCGGCGGTCGGAATCCTTTCCGCGGTCTATTTCTTCGGATTTACCGAGACACCCGTTTCACGCGCCGTGGCGCGATACGAGGCCTATCTCGACAGGACGCTGCGCCTCCTCTTCCGGCCGGGTTCGGGGAAGGCGATCGTGCGATGGCAAGGGGGCGTCCTCGCGACCGTCCTCTCGGTCCAGCTGGTCGTCGTCGACGTTCCCTACTCGTACGCATGGGTCGGTCTCGCGATCGTGGGGCCCGCGGTTTATCTGGCGCGGGAGCGCAAGAAGCGGGTCGCTCAGCTCGAGGTCCAAGTCGACGGCTTCGTGCTGGCCCTCGCCAACTCGATGAAGACCGTTCCGAGCCCCTCTGCGGCGCTCCAGGCGATCGTCCCGATTCTACACAACCCGACCCGGGAAGAGATCGAGCGCGTCGTCGCCGAAATGCGCGTCGGAAACACGCTCGACCAGTCGCTCTTGAACATGTCGGCGCGAATCGGAAGCCGCC
>JBAULD010000538.1:0-2515 GCA_049578005.1 Polyangiaceae bacterium | reverse complement strand
GCCTATGCCGTCGGCCATCGAATCGCCGCGTCGGTGTGTTACAGAAGAAGGGCAGATACGTTTTCTGGAGGAGTGGCCGAGTGGTCTAAGGCAGCGGTTTTGAAAACCGCCGACGGTGCAAGCTGTCCAGGGGTTCGAATCCCTTCTCCTCCGCTACCTACCGAAATCATCAATACCGGTGCTGCCACACGAGATCGACGATCGACGTGCCTGCGTCGCCCACCGTCGTCTCGAGCGACCACTTGCGCAGAAAATGCCAGTTCAGGGTAAGCAGTGCGGAGTCGGGGTTCGTGCCTGGCGGGGGCGCGCCGAGGACCCACGCGATCTGCAGAGAAATGTCCCGGGCGATCTGGACTTCTACCTCGGGTCGCGGAGTGGTCTGCGACGTGTCGATCTTCGTCGAGATGCCGCCGGCCAGGCCCATGTTTTGGAGCGCCCGATCGACCCCGCCCAGGGCGCGGTTGAGCGGCTGGGTGGCTGCGCCGCCGGCGGCCCCGGCCATCGGCGAAGTCGCGGCTATCTGCGAGTTCGCCTGCGCCGACTGCTGGTCGGTGGTTCCGAAGAGGATCAAGGCAACGATCTCGCTCTCGGGCCTCGCCGGCTCTGCGCGAAGCTTTACCTTCCCGGTCTTCAGCGGACCGACGAAGTCCGCGTAGACGCGCGTCAGGTCGGGGGCGGTCCACGTCGCGGTGAGAAGGATTTGGGGGTTGGTCGGATCGTCGCCCACGAACGTCACGGTCCCGTGATCGATTGCAAATGGCTTTCCGAGAACGTCGATGGATCCTCGCGGCATGCGAATCTGGCCCGCGACTTTGGTCTTTGCGTCCAACGTGATGGTGGGCTGACCCTCGAGACGTACGTCGAGATCGGTGCCGCGACTGACGCGCATGTCCACCATGCGAACGCCGATCTGGACGGTGCCGCGGTTGCGCGTCGGATCGACGGCACTGTCCCGCTTTCCGTCGAGCGGCGCTTCGACGAATTCACCCGTTTCGGGTCGCAAGCCCACGCGAACCCCGGGGACAGGGCCGAGGGATTGAACGTCCAGCGAAGACGCGCCGGAGGGCAGCTCGACGTGCGCGGAAGGCACGTCGACGACCACGTCGAGGCGTTGGTTCGCCGCGCGCCGGTCGACGGCGACCGCGAAATCGCCGTCGAGCATGCCCATCTGGACCCCGTCGAAAACGAGCGGGAGCGGATTTTTCGATGGGATTCGTAGACTCGCCCGTATCGCGTCCAGCGACGCCCCGGTGAACCGCGCGGACGCCGCGCCCTGGACGGTTCCGGTGATTCCTTTTGCGACCGCGTCTTTCAAGAAGACGACGCCGTCCGGCGTGAGAACGAGCTTCGCGGATGCCCCGTGGAAGGGACCGCCGAACGAGGTCAACTGGAAGGCGCCATTGTCGAACGAAATGGTCCCCTCGGGGCGCACGCTCCCTCCGGGGGCAAACTCGACGCGGGCGTCGGCGTCGATCCGCCCATCGAGCGCGCTGAGCCACGGCGACACGAACGGGAGAAGAAAGGCCGCTCGGAACTGCTTGGCGTTCAACGATGTCTCCGCCGACTGGGACAAGTCGAGGGTCGGCGCGTTCGCACGTCCCCAGTGCACACCGGCGCGTGCGTGGCCCTCCACGAATCCGTCCGCTTGATCGAGGCGTGCCGTGGCTTCGAGGGTGTGGCCGTCCACGGTCGCCTCCACCCTCGACGAGCGGCAGGGGACTCCTCCGACCTCCAGTCCCGCGAAATCGAGCGCGAGGTTCGCCCTGGCGTCGGAGTGCAATCCATCGACGGACAGTTGCCCGCTCACGCTCCCACGCACTTGGCTGTCGTCGAGCAGCGCGATGCCGCGCAAAGGCATGCGATCCAGATTCGCGCTCGCGGACGCCTTCCACGGAATGTCGGTCCCGGTCAAACCGGCTACGATATCCGGAGCATTGGCGAGTATCGTGGCGCTCGCGGTGACGACCCTTCGACTGCGGGACGCGGCTTGAAGACTGGCTTCGAGTTTTGCGCCGTCGTAGTGGGCGCCCACGGTGAGGTCGAGCGGAAAGGCCAGTATCGAGGGCAAGGCGTTGCCGCCGACGAGAGACGCGGATCCGTCGATGGTCGGGCTGACGACGGAACCGTGCCACGACACCGTCGCCCCAAGCTCGCCGCCGATGGGAGCGATTCCCCAATCGCGCGGGTAGGACGCGAGCTTCCGAGCCGGAACCGCGACGCGCGCGTCGAACGGCATCTTAAGGAGCGCTTCGCGGGGGCTCTCGTCGGAAAAGAGAACCGCGTAGGGCACCGCATCCGACTTCGCGTCGACTTCCAGCATCGTGCCGGTCGCGTCTCCGATCTGCGCCTGGAGGGCCGTACTCCCGGTGTTGCCGTCGACCGTGACGTGCACGACGGGGTCGACGCCCGCGATTCGCCACGCGCGTTCGGCGCCGGAGCCCGGGCTGGCCCCCGCGCCTGGCGCGGCCCTGCCGGATTGCGATCGGCCGACGAGCACGAGGCCCGAAGTGTGTGC
>JBAULD010000537.1:0-2982 GCA_049578005.1 Polyangiaceae bacterium | reverse complement strand
CGTAGGAGGCTTGTTGCTCCAAGCGATGGAGGTATCGACCGAAGATGGCATTTGCCGCCGCGGTATCGCCGGTATCGCTTGTCGTTCGCGCCAGAGTCGGGCCGTACCTCGCCGCGAATTCGTCTACGTCCGCTTGCAACAAGAGCGACCGAGTGCCGTCCAGAGCGTCAACGTAACGATCGAGGAAAACCCTCGCGAGCGCGCTGTCGAACGGGTGGTGCGCAAATTGCGCGTTCTCTAGAACGCTTGTCGTGATCCGGGTGATGTTCGCTTCCGTCGCGCCCTTTTTTGGCGGCGCAGCGATGGGTCGCGCGCCAAGCCCCGTCGCGGCGATGGCCATAATCAGACCCACGCCGACCGCAGGAGACACAAACCTTCGAAGTTTCATGGAGAGTCCTTGGGGGTCGGCGCATGAGGTGCCATGAGCCTCAGGAGCTCGTCCCTCGCGTTACCCTTGTCCAAAACGATGGACGCGCTCGATGGCTAGCGTATTGCGGCTAGATTACGAGATTGAAGGGTGAGTCCGCGGCGCCGCTACTTCAACCATCCCATCATCGCTCGTCTCGCCCCCTGGTTACGGCGGGGCGAGTTTACCGCGAACCCCCCTTGCGAACACGCGTACAGTCGCTCCTGATGCTGAGCGACGTCTACGCCTACGTTCTTGTCCCGCTCTCCGTTGTTTTGTGCGCGGTCCTTTTCATCCTCGTTCTGCTCGAGCCGAGCGTCGCGTACCGCATCGAGCCGCCCGTCCTGGCGCCGCGCGATCGGGCGTTTGCCGCGCAGCTCGCCACTCTTTGCGGCACCGTCCTAGCGCCGGTCCGCTCCATCGAGGTTCTATCCAATGGGAAGGCCTTCTACGACGCACAGATCGCGGCCATTCTTGCCGCGACGAGGAGCGTTCACATTGAGGCCTACATCTTCCATGAAGGACGAGCTGCTGGGCGCTTCGTCGAGACGCTGGCCGCGCGGGCGCGCGCCGGGGTGAAGGTGCGCCTCACACTGGATGCTTTCGGCAACCTCTTCACGAGCGATCGCTACTTCCACGAGCTCCGCGCTGCCGGGGGCCGAGTCCAATGGTATCAGCCGCTTCGCTGGTACACGCTTAAGCGTTACAATAATCGCACGCACCGTGAACTCGTCGTGATCGATGGCCAGGTTGCCTTTGTGGGAGGAGCGGGCATCGCGGACTGGTGGATCGGCGACAAAGGCAACCCGCCCTGGCGCGACACCGTCGTTAGCTTCAACGGTTCACTCGGAGCGAGCCTTCAGGCGGTCTTTGCCGAGAACTGGCTGGCCTCCTCCGGCGAAATCCTTTTCGGCGAGGACCAATTGCAAGATGTCCACACGGAGAAATGCACTGACCAGGACGACGATGGCGCGCCGCTTGGTTTCATTGTATCGAGCACGCCGTCCGAGGCCCGGGCGACTCGCGCACGGCTTCTTCTTCAGACGCTCGTAGCCTCAGCCCGCAGTGAGATTCGCATCCAAACGCCCTACTTTGTGCCTGACCGCAGCGCTCGCCGCGAACTTGTGCGTGCCGCGCAGCGCGGGGTGGCTATTGACATCGTCGTGCCGGGCCGATGGAACAACCACAAGGCTACGCGTCTCGCGAGCCGCGCGCGTTACGGAGACCTCCTTCGGGCGGGTGTGGTCATCCGCGAGTACCAATCTTCGATGATTCACACGAAAACGCTCGTCGTTGACGGACACCTGTGCGTCGTCGGGTCGTCCAACTGGGACAACCGGTCGGCAAGCCTGAACGATGAGGTAAACCTCGTAATTGCCAGCGATGCCGTCGCGGCCCATCTGGGTAGCGAGTTCTCCCACGACGCTTCGGAGAGCCGCACCGTCAGCTATGAAGACTGGCGGCGCCGCGGCGTCCTTGAAAAGCTCGCCGGTGTGTTCGCGAGCGTTCTAGTGCGACAAGAATGACTCGAACCGATACGACAAATGATGGTCCCATTTTTGTTTAACCGACAGTCCGACGGTGGACCGCCGTGACAGGCTTTTGTCTCCCTGGTCTCGCCGGTCGCATCCCGCGGCTCGAGACCGGACGTTACATCGGTCACGACGAACGTTCCAGGAGACCCCGCCCAATGCAAAGCCCTCACCACCAGGAAACGCGAGGCCAGGCGGCCTGGGCCAAACCAAGGCTCAGAGCGCCTCTCCGAGGTGCCATGGACGCAACAGGGACGGACGAGGTCGGTTGGGCCCGCGACCGGCGCGTCGACATCATCCCAGGCGACGGAGCCAGCGTGGCTCGTCGCTACGCAGCGTGACGCACTCGATGGAGCCCGGTCGTGGCCGCGCATTTCCCCGTCAGCGATGGTGGCGGGGCACCTCCAGGGGCGGAGTAGACTCGGCTTCACTCAATGCATCTGCTGCTAGTCGAAGACGACGAGAAAATCGGGGCCTTCCTCTCGCGGGGCCTCGAGCAGGAAGGGCATCGCGTCGACTGGGTGAAGAACGGCAACGACGGCCTCGCGTTCGGACGGAGCACCGGGTACGACGCGGCCATAGTCGATTGGATGCTTCCCGGGCGCGATGGCGTCGAGATCATCCGGCGGCTTCGCGCAGACAAGGTCACGACACCAATCATTATGCTCAGCGCAAAGAGTTCCGTAAACGATCGCGTCGCGGGACTTCAGGCGGGCGCCGACGACTACCTCGGCAAGCCATTCTCGTTCGCGGAGTTGGTCGCGCGGCTCTATGCGTTGCAGCGACGCGCATCCGCCCCGGCGGTCGCCACGACGCATCTCCAGTACGGGGATCTGTCGCTCGACTTGTTCTCGCGACGCGCTACGCGCGCGGGGCAGACCATTGACCTGCAGGCCAAGGAGTTCGCCCTTCTCGAGTACCTGCTGCGCAACGCGGAGCGTGTTCTCAGCAAGACGATGATTCTCGAGCGGATATGGGACTACGCCTTCGATCCCCAGACCAACGTGGTCGATGTGTTGGTCAGCAGACTGCGCAGCAAGATTG
>JBAULD010000536.1:0-11870 GCA_049578005.1 Polyangiaceae bacterium | reverse complement strand
TCGCGGGTCCGTGGGAACGTGGAAGAAGTCGAGGATGGTGGGGCCGAGATCGATGTCGCTTCGCGGAACGTCGATCCGGCGGGGCGGGGCTCCCGGCGCGACGACGAACAGGGGGACGTGCACGAGGGTCTCCCAGATTTCGAAGCCGTGCCGGGTCATGCCGTGCTCGCCGAACTCCTCGCCGTGATCGCTCGTGACGATGATCACCGCGCGACTCGCCCACGGCCGGCCGGCGATGAAGTCGATCAACTTGCCGATGTACTGGTCGGTGAACGTCACCTCGCCGTCGTAGCGGTCGCGGCTCGTCTTGCCCCAGTCGATTCCCTCGTGGCGCATGTAGAGGTCGTGAGGGTCCAGAAAATGAGCCCAAAAGAAGAAACGGCGCGTGTCGTTCGCGGGGTCCCCGAGCATCTGCTCGGCCATGGCTTCGGAACGAGGCGACGTCACTTCGCGGTCCGTGTTCGGGTCGAACGTGATCCCGGGGACGATCTTCCACTCGTCGAACCCTTGATCGAAGCCCGCCCCCTTGAAGTACCCGTGAGCCATCACGCCCATCGTGCGAATCCCTTCCCGCTGGAGCAGCTTCGGAAAGAACAGGTCGTTCCGGTAGGTCCCGAAGAAGTAGCCGCTGCGATGCAGCTCGGAGGGGATGCGGCCGCCGAGCAGGCCGCCGAGGCTCATCGACGTGTAGGACGAGACCGAGTAGGCGCGGCTGAAGCTCACGGCTCGGCCCTCCAGCTCCGTCAGCCGCGGGGCGATGGGCCGCGGATACCCGTTCCACGGCATGTCCGCGCGCAGGCTGTCGATCGAGAGAAGGATGACGTCGCAGTCTTTCGGCGGGGCCGGGGGAGGAGGCGGGAGCGCGTGGGCAGACGCGACCGGTCGGCTGGGAGCGGGCGATGCCCCGCTGTCACCAGCCACCGTGCGCCCTGCGGACGACGCGTCCTTCGAGCAACCCGCCAGGAGTGCAGCGCACGCCACCGACCGAATCAACCTCACGATTCGACGGTGATCTGCAGCTTCTCCCGGAGCGCCAGGTATTCCTCGCTGATGCTGAAGAGGACAATTTCTTTGATTCGCTCTTTCGGTGGGACGCTCGAAGCGTCCTCGGTGGCGCGCATCACGTCGGTCGCGATCTGGAGATCGTGCGCGAGCAGCAACCCGGCTCGGTCCGCCGTGAGGTCGATGGCCGCGACCCACTTCTTGAGGTCCAGCGAGCCGCCCGACTGAAGGAGTTTCGATACGGTGCTGGCGAGTACTTCTCGCTGTACGCCGTGGAAGTCTTCGGCCATGAAAGCCATCGCTTCGTCGACCTGGCCTTCGAGGTCGGGCGCGATCGGGAACTGCGGGACGCAAAGCTTCATCGCCGCGAAGAGCCACGCCTTCAATCCGGTGCCGGTCGGTACGAGGTGTCGCACGTAGTAGCCCGGGCGGTAGTACGCCATGTGGCGACCGGCGACGAAGGCGAGCGACTGCGCGGGCACTTCGCTCTCGAACGCGGCACGGCCGAGGACGATCGACGGCGTCGTCGCGTGCAGGAATCCGAGGCCGCCCGGGTCGTTGGGATTCTGGAAGACCGGCGGTGCGTCGAAGCCGAAGACGCCCTGCACGTAAAAGAGCGTTTGCGTAACGGGATAGGGTTGGGAGACGAGATCGATGCGGTAGCCCTCGTCGTAGCCGAGCGCATCGAGGGACTGGGTGCGCGCCCGTATGATCGTCGGCTGGATCGCGGCGAAGATTCGGGTGACCAACGGATCCGCGTCGGCGTGTGCGAGCCGCCGAGCCCAATCGTCGTCGTCGAGCACCGCCTGCGCCGGGGCCGCGCTGTCCGCGCGAAGCCGGCGATAGAAGCTCTCTTCCTTGGGTTCGGCGCGATTGAGCACGCTCAGTGCCTGGCATACGCACCAGGCCGGGTCGGACTTCTTGGCTTCCGTGTAGAGCCGGCGAAGCAGCTTGTAGCTGTCGAGACGGTAGGGATTACGTCTCAGAATTTGGGCCTGCGCGCGGACGGCCTTGTCGAGGTATTGCGTGACGTTGCTCGCGTAGAGCTCGGCCAAGATCTCGCTGCGTTCCTTGTCGTCCGGCTCGAACGCTTGCGCGGCCTCGTACGCGTCGATCGCGAGCTCCGGCTCCTTCAGCCCCTGGCGATAGACCTCGCCCAGTCTGTCGAGAATCTCGACGATCCGCGGGCGGTCTTGGGATGCTTTGGCGGCTTCGAGCTGCCCTTTCAGGAGGCGCTCGACGCCTTCGTGGTCGCCCGTCTGGGCGCGCAGGGCGATCGACTCGTCGATTGCTTTGGTGAGCGTCGGGTCGAACTCGACGGCCCGGTCGTAAAACGTGATGGCTTGCTCCAGCTCTCCGAGCTGACGCGAGCTGACGATTGCGGCCGTATGGAGGTATTTCGCGCGCTGTTTCGGATCGTCGACGAAGTCGGCCAGCCGCAGGACGACCTCGACCAGGTTCGACCAGTCTTTCTCTTCCGAATAGAGCTGCATCAACTTCGTCAGCAGCTTCCGGTCGTCCGGGCGCTCTTCGAGGGCAGTCACGTACGTGCGCGCCGCCCGTCCGCGGTCCGCGAGCTTCGTAAACTCGATGTCGCCCATCTGGAGGAGCAGCTCGAAGCGCTCCTCCCCCTGCGCGAGCTCGAGCCGGCGAGCCTTGGTCCGAATGAGCTCTTCCCAGTCCTCCGTTTGCTCGTACAACCGGGCGAGAGCTTGGAGCGCCCAGCGATTGCCCGGGTCGACGTCGGCCGCCTCGCGGAGCAGATCCACCGCTTTGTCGAGCTCGCCGTTTTGCCGCAGCGCTTCGCCGAAGCGCCAGAGCGCTTCGGCGTAACTGTCGTGCGACAGGGCCGCCGTGTGCCGTTCGAGAAGCCGGCCGTAGATCTCCCGTGCGGCCTTCACGTCGCCGCAGTCGAACAAGACTCGTCCTGCCCGCGCGAGGGTCTCCGGGTCATTCTGGGCATATTGCTCGAGCGCGTCGACCGCGGCCGCGAGCCGAGGGTGCTCGGCTTGGACCGACGTGGAGGGGGGGGGCGACGACTGCCCCTTCTCGGCCGGCGGCACGGACACGCGTTCGGCGACGCTCCGGCCGTACGCCTCGATGAAGCGGATGAGGACTCGTCGCGCGTCGTCGGGGGCCAGCGTGGTCGCCCGCGAAACGAGCGGCTCGAGATACTTGCTCGCTTCGACGTAATGCTCGCCCTCATAGGCGAGATTGCCCAGAACCAGGAGCGCGACCGCGTTCGTAGGATCCAGATCGATCGCGGTCTGCGCGCTTGCTTCCGCTCCCTCCGCGTCCCGCAAATTTTCGTGCTGCACGCGTGCGAGCTCCGCATAGAGGCGGCTCTTGGCGAGCTTCCCCTCGGCGAGCGAGAGCTCCTTCTCGATGAGAGCCAGCGCGTTTGCCGCGTCCCCGCGCTCCATGTACGCCTGGCGTAGAGCGAGCGTCGCCGCCGTGTCCGCAGGGTCGGCTTCGACCGCGCGCTTGTAGCGCTCGATGGCACCGTCGAGGTCTCCGCGGCCCTGCAGCAGGCGGGCGGCACGTACCCATTGCTCGGCGCGCGCGGCCGGCGTGGTCGCTTGCGAAGCGAGCGCCTCGATGGCCGACAGTGCGGCGGCGGCGTCCCCCGCTTGTTCGCGCAGCCGAGCCAGCGCCTCGAGCGCCGCTCCGAGCGTCGGCTGCAAGGCGAGCACTTCTTCGTAAATGCTCATCGCGCGGTCCGGCGCCCCGACGGACTCGGTCAAGACCCGGGCTCGCTGCATCAGGAGCTCGACTCGCCGGTGCACGTCCTCCGTGATCTTCGCGTGCCGCTCGTAGAGTTGCTCGAGCCGCTCCCACTCCTCGCTCGCGCGGTAGTGCCGGGGGAGCGCGGACATCGCGGCTTCGTTCGCGGGATCGATCTCCAAGATGCTCTCGAGGCACTCGGCCGCTCGAACGTGGTCGAGGAACTCCTCTTCCTGGAGCCTTGCGATGCGTTCGTAGAGGTTGATCTTCTGCCGCGGCGTTGCGGCGATCGCCACCTGCGTCTCGAGATTGTCGAGAAGCTCGCGAACCTTGCCGGTGCGATTGTAGATCCGGTCGAGCCCTTTGAGGGCCACGAGGTCGTGGGGCTCGATGAGCAGCACGGCCTCGTAGCGGCGTGCGGCCTCCGTGAGATCGCCCAGCCCCTGCTCGTACGCATCGGCCACTTTGAGCAGCGCGTCGGCCTTCTCGCGCCCCCGACGCGCCTCGGCGCGCCTTTCGAGGACGACGACCAGCGAACGGAAGTCTCCGGTTCTCTCCGCGATCTGGGCCATCCCCTCGACCGCTTTGGCGTGTCCCGGCTCCTCGGCGAGGACTTGCGCGTACAACTCCTTTGCACGCGCGGTGTCGCTGAGCCTTTGATCGTAAATCTCGGCCGCCTCGGCGCGCGCGTCGCGGGCGCGGGGCGCGCTCCCCGCAGCGTCTGCACGTGCGATGAGCGTGGCGACGAGCTCGGGCCACTGGTGCGCTTTTCGGTAGAGCCCCGCGAGGGCCTCGTGTGCCTCGTCGTTGGCCGGGTCGGTCACCAGGATTTGCTGGTATCCCCGGAGCGCCAAATCGGGCCGTGCCAGCTTTTGCTCGTACCACCGGCCGCAATACGCGAGCAGCTTGTTGCGTTCGGTGGACGAGAGAGTTCCGCTCTGGATGCCGCCGGTGACGGTCGTGACGACTTCGTTCCAGAGCTCGCTCTCGCTCTCCGCGAGCTCCTCGATTTCGTCGGCATACTCGCGGACCATGGGCGTCTCGCACAAGGCGCGCGCATAGGCCAGGACCGCCTGTTCCGGGTCGCGAATCTCCGTCGCGCACAGCCGGCCGATTTCGGCGTAGATCCGCGCGCGCTCCTCTCCGGGCGCTGCCTCTTCGCTGCGGGCGAGGAGCGACTCGACGACTTCGGTGTACTTGCCGAGGGCCTTGCGAATCTCGTCGCGAGTGAGAAGCGCGATCTCGTCTTTGGGGTCGAGCTCCAGAATCTCGGCGTAGACGCGCTCGGCGCGGTCCTTGTCCTGGACGATCGTCTGGAAGATTCGCCCGGCGCGAAACAGGAGCGACTTCTTGATCTCGAGCGCTTCGCGATCTTCGGTCGGCGCGTCTTCCTCGGCGAATTCGATGACATCGCGGGCCGCGGACTCGAAGGCCTCCGCGACGCGCGTCGGGTCCGCCCCCTCCTCGATCGCCTTCTCGAGGGCGATGGCGGTCTCGGCGTCGTCCGGAGCCGCGAGGAGCAGATCGAAAAGGCTGGTGAGGGTCTCTTCGGGGAAGTCCACCTGAGGCGCGGTGCGCAGCGCCGCGGACGCTCGACCGAGCGACTCGATCGCCTCGAGTACGGCAGACGCGTCCCTCGGCCGCCGCGCCGGGTCTTTGGCGAGCAGCGAGAGGACGAGCTGGTCGACGTCCTTGGTGATCCACCCCCGCGGCGCTTTCGCGCTGGGGGCTTCGGGCAACTTCGCGACGTGCGCCAGGGCCGCTTCCGTTTCCGTTTCGTACGGGAAGACGGGACGGCCCGACAAGAGTTCGTACATCATCGCGCCGAATGCGTAGACATCGGTGGATGCCTCCGCGCGCTGGCCGCGGACCTGCTCCGGCGCGGTGGTCTTGGGAGACCCGAACACCGCAATCCCAGGACCGTGGCCGTTCGCGGCGAGAGAGCGCTGCCGGAGGCGATCGGTGCCGAAGTCGACGAGCATGACCGCGGGCGCGTCGCCTTCGTCGGCGGCCGCCGCGCGGCCGAGAAGGACGTTCTCGAGCTTGATGTTTCCGTGAGCGATGCGGGCTTTGTGGAGCGCAGCGAGCGGTCCGAGGATACCCTTGAGGATCGGGAGAATTTCACTGAAGTGGGAGGGGCCCGTGCGCAGAAACCGCGCGCTCAGCGGTTGCGCGTCGAAGGCGAGGTAGCTGACCCAAAATCCGTGTTCGCTCTCGCCGACTTCGAGCTTGGCGGGCAGTCCGGGGTGGTCGAGTGCCCCGACCATTCGTGTCGCCGTGAGAAAGCGCTGGACGGCGCGCTTGTCGCGCGACGCTTCTCGGCGTAGGAGCTTCACGATGCGCGTCTCGTCGCCGCGCAGGGCTGCGTACACGATGCCCACGTCGCCCTCGCCGACCTTTCGCGATACGACAAAAGGTCCGAGCTGCTCTCCCGCCTCGAGCTGCTCGCGGCCGAAGAGTCCGGCCACGTCGCGCACCCGGGGGTTGACGCCGGGACGAGCCGCGGTGATGACGTCGACCAAGGCGTCGATGCGGTCGGCATGGACGCACCGCTCTGCGAGCGCTTTCGCGAAGCTCGCTTTCGCGGTCGTGCCGCCGACGTCCTCGGGGTCAAGCCCGAGCAGGCGCTCGCTCATCGAGGTCATCTCCTCGAGAGAAAAAAGGCGCTCGAGTTCCGCGCGTACGATGTCGATGTTCGGATTCATGGGGGGCACCTGAGAACTGCGCGGGACATGGTAGCGAAAGTTCGACTCTTTGTAGCCCCGTTCCCAGCCCCGGCCGAGCCGCGGGCTTGCCCCGGAACCGCTGGGCTGCCCGTGCGTCGAAGCTCGCCTCTCGCCTGGGCGCAAAAGTGAACCGCCAGGGGGCGGAAGGGCGCCGCGCGGAAGGCAGCGAACGCACCCCGACCCGGCCCCGTCTCTCGTTCCGCTAGTGGCGGTGCTCTCGTGATACGCCGGGATAGCTGGCTTCCCCGGGCTCGTGGCGGGGATTTTTCGTCTCGTAGGCTCCGTCCCGTCCGGGCAACGACAGCAGCAGATCGCGGTCGTAAATGTGCTGATCGCGCGAGTCGTACGGTACCGCGTGCATGCCGGTATCCATGCGGATCGCGTCGCACGGGCACGCTTCGACGCAGTAACCGCAGAAGATGCACCGCAGCTCGTCCACGACGAACTTGACGGGGTAGCGCTCGTATCCGCGGCGCTTGTCGCCCTCCGGGTACTCGCCCGCTTCGATGTGGATGCACTGTGCGGGGCACGCCGTCGAGCAACATAGGCAGGCCACGCATCGTACGCTCGCATCCGCGCGCGTCGTCAGGCGATGAATGCCTCGGAAGCGCTCGGGATACGGGCGCTTCTGCTCGGGATACGAAATGGTCGTGATGCCGGCGTCGAATCGGTCGAGCACGGGGTCGGGGCGTTCTCCGCGAAGCATCTCGCGGGTATTGTCGAAGAAGTGCTTCATCGACACGCCGACGCCGCGGAAGACCTCCGGCAAATAGCTCCGTACCTCGAGGCCGCGAGGTGCGTAGGCGACTGCCTTCGCATTCGTATTTGCGGGGGGCTTCTTGGGGAAGGTTTTGTTTTCCATTCCGCTATCTCTCTCTCATGCCTGCATCGGTTCGGACTTCGTCCCACCGTGTTTGGCCGTAGTCTGGGCCGACGAGCCCAGCAGCGTGCGCAGGTGCTTGATTGGCCCGAAGAAGCCGATGACCATGCTTCCGACGAGGTAGGCGAGGACGATGGCCACGATCGCTTGCGTGACGTCCCCCGCCACCCGCAGCCCGTTACCGACCGCGGGGCCGGCCTTGTCGAGCGCCAGCCAGACGACGCCCGTGACGAGGATGTTCGCCAGCGAAGCCGGGAGCAGCACGCGCCAGCCGAGCTTCATCAGTTGGTCGTACCGAAAGCGGGGCAGCGTCCACCGGACGAACACCTGAACCCAGCAGACGACGATGACCTTGACGAAAAAAGTGATCACGCCGAGGAGCGTCATCCACACGTGAGATATGGGCACTTGCAGGAGGCGCAAGCCGCCGAATTCGATGGTTAGTCCGTCGCGGTGCAGGAAGGGGAGTGTCCAGCCGCCCAGGAAAATCGTGACGAGGAGCATCGATCCGGTCACGACCTCGGCGTACTCCGCGAAGTAGAACATCCCGAACTTCATCCCGGCGTACTCGGTGAAGTATCCGGACACGAGCTCGCTCTCGGCCTCGGGCAGGTCGAACGGGATACGCTTGTTCTCGGCGACGGCAGCCGCGAAGAAAAGGAAGAACGCGAGCGGCTGAACGAAGATGCCCCAGGCGTGGTTGTCCTGCCATCGCACCATTTCGTCGAGACGAACCGTCCCGTAGATCATCATGGCACCGATGAGCGACATTCCGAGGGTAACCTCGTACGAGACCATCTGGCTCGCGGCGCGCAGCGCCCCCAACAAGCTGAACTTGTTGTCACTCGACCAGCCCGCGATCGCGGCGCCGATGATTCCCTGTCCCGACATGGCGAACACGTAGAGGATGCCGACGCCGAGCGGCGCGGCGATGAGCTCGATCGGGTAGAGGGAGTTTTTCACGTCGGGCGAGCAAGTGCCCCAGCGCGGCGCAGACGGTCCCTCGATGAGCGGCCAGTGCGACACGAAATGCAGGTGGAACAGCCGCGGACACACGGTGTCCCCGAAGGGGATGGTGCCCACGAGCGTGAATACCATCCCCATCGCCATGATTGGCGCGAGCATGAAGAGGAGCCGATCGGCGCGCAGCGGCATGAAGTCTTCTTTCGTGAAGAACTTCAAACCGTCGGCAGCGGGGTGCAAGAGACCGGCGAGCCGAAACTCTTTGCCGAAGACCTTGATGACCGCGCGATTGGGGCCGATGCGGTCTTGAATCATCGAGCTCTGGCGACGGTCTGCCCACGTCAGGATGGCCGCCAGGTTCAGGACGAACCCGACCATGATGAGAATCTTGATTATCGTCCAGACAAGCTGCATCGCGGTCATTTGTTCGACCCACTCAATCGGGTTTGGTCGTGCGTCACTCTGCGGGTACGGCAGCCGGCGGCGGCGGGGGCGGGGGCCTCGTCGTGGTCGGGACGCCTTTGGCGGGGATCCGCGCCCGAATTTGCTGCAGCTTCGTCCACGATGGCTCGTAGCCGAGCGCCGCGGCGATCTGAGCGACCGTCTGCCAGGCGGGTCTGCTGACCCCCAGCGGCTCGATGGCCTTCTCGCTCAATTGACGCAGCCCCTTCGCGTTGACGTAGGTTCCCGAGTGCTCCGCCCACGACGTCGCCGGCAGCAGCACGACCGCAAGACGCGAGAGCGGCCCCTCGTGCGCCGCGATCGCGACCATCGTCGCGGCTCCGAGCGCCTCCGGATCGATCGGCGCGGCGCCTCCGAGGACGATGACGTGCGTGATGCGCGAGCCGCTCACGTCGTCCAGAAGCACCCGGAGGGGCTTTGCGCCGGGCGCGATCTGCTGCACGCCGGCGGTATTGGAGTTCTTGTCGCGATGAATCAAGATGTCGTCGTGGTAGCCGTCGCGGCGGCCGGTCACGTAAACGTTCTTGCTGCCCAAGAGAACGGTCCCCAGCTCGTAGAGCGCCCAGTTGTCTTCGAGCGAATGCTCCGCGCTCAGCATCACGGCCACGGAGCTCGGCGCCACGCCGGCGAAGAGCGTCTTGACTTCGTCGAGCGCCTTGCCGACCGACGTCGCGACGCCGCGCACCTTCGGCTCGAGAATTCGCGCGTCGTGCGCTTGCTTGTACGAGAGCATTCCCTCGTCGCACATCCAGAACTTGTTGACCTTCTCGTTGTCGCGCGGCCGGTACCGATAGGCCTTGTTGTTGCGCGGATCGTAATCGAGGTGCGCGTTGCAGCCGGTCGCGCATCCTTGGCAGACCGCGTTCGCAGACCGTAGAAACCACACCCGCGCCTTGAAGCGAAAATCTTTGGTGGTCAGCGCGCCGACCGGGCAAACGTGCTCGGTCATGAACGTATAATGCCCGTCGAGCTGGCGTCCGGGCGACACGATGATCTCGTTCAGGTTCCCGCGCTCGCGCATGTCGAGCACCGGATCCTTGGCGACCTCCGCCATGAAGCGGATGCACCGGGTGCACATGACGCAGCGCTCGCCGTCGTAGACGATGGTGGGGCCGAAGACGACGCCCTTCGGCTTGTGCACCGGCTCGTCGCGCATGCGCTTCTTGTAGCGCCCGTAGTCCAGCCAATAATCTTGGAGCTTGCACTCGCCCGACTGGTCACAAATGGGACAGTCGACCGGGTGATTCAAGAGCAAGAATTCTTGCACGTCGTGCCGCGCGAGGCGCACGTTCTCGCTCGTGTCGGCGAGGACCTCCATCCCGTCGGCGGCCGCCACGTAACACGCCGGCTGAAGCTTCGGCTTTTGCCGGGGGAGATATTCGCCGGCCTTCGCATCCCACTCGAGCACGTCGAGCGTGAGGGGCCGCTGGCCTGGTTTGGGCTGGATGTCTACGAGGCACATCCTGCAATTCGCCGGCGCCGACAGGCCGGGGTGCCAGCAGTAGTGCGGGATCTCGATCCCTTGGCGCCACGCGGCCCGGATGATCGTGTCACCCGGCTCGAAGGGGATGGTCTTTCCGTCGAGTTTGAAAGTGGGCATTTTGTGAGCGTCCTGGGCCGAGAGAACTCGAAATTAGTGATCGCACTCGCCGCCGATCATGTTCAGTGAACCGAACGTCGGCACGATATCGCTGAGCATGCGCCCTTCGAGCAGTTTCGAGAGGCCGCCGGTGATCTGAAAGCACGGAGGCCGGATTCGCACGCGGTACGGTGTGCCGGTTCCGTCGGATACCAAGTAATATCCGAGTTCGCCGTTGCCCCCCTCCGTGTACGAGTAAACCTCGCCCGGCGGGATCTTGGCGCCTTCCATGATCAGCTTGAAGTGCTGAATCGTCGCTTCGATGGTCGTGTATACGGACAACTTGTCAGGCAGCACGACCGCCGGCTCGTCGCAGTTGACGGGGCCTTCGTCCGCCATGCGCTCGATCGATTGCTCGATGATGCGCTTGCTCTGGCGGATTTCGCCGAGGCGCACGAGAAAGCGGTCGAGCGTGTCGCCTTTGGTTCCGACCGGCACGTCGAAGTCGACCTCGTCGTACTTCAGGTAGGGGTGGGCCTTGCGTATGTCGTACGCGACCCCGGTCGCGCGGAGGCACGGCCCCGTCCACCCGAGAGCGACGGCGTCGGCGCCGGTGATCGAACCCACGTTCTCGAGGCGGTCGATGAAGATGCGGTTCTTGAGCAGCATCCGCTCGCCTTCTTCGACGAGATCGAGGATCTTCGGCAGCGCGGCGCGGCACAGCCCCTTGAAGTCCCGGCTGGGCGGTTGCGCCATCCCTCCGATGCGACCGAACGAATGGGTCAGGCGCGCGCCGGTCTCCTCCTCGAGGATGTCCCAGACCATTTCGCGCGCTTTGACGAACCATAGAAACGGCGTGAACGCGCCGAGCTCCATCGCCATCGCGCCGTCGCATGTCAAATGGTCGCTGATGCGAGCCAGTTCCCCGAGCGCCATCCGATACCACTGGCACCGGTCGGGCACGACGAGGCCGCAGAGCTTCTCGACGGCGAGCGCGTAGCCGACGTTGTTGAGCATCGGCGACACGTAGTTCAGCCGATCGACGTACGGAAAGACCTGCGCCCAGGTCCCCCGTTCGCACATTTTTTCGAAGCCGCGGTGCAAGTACCCGACCTGCACGTCGGCCTTGACCATCGTTTCGCCCGAGAGCTCGAGCACGATCCGCACGGTACCGTGCATCGCCGGGTGCGATGGTCCCAGGTTCAAGTGCATCGGCTCCGCCGGGAGCTCGAGCTCGCCCTCGTCGAGCTCCATGTCGAGCGGTTCCATCAGTCGCGCTCCTCGGGATGCGATGGCCGGACGCGGCCAAACGGCATACCTTCGTCCGGTCCGAACGGCTCGAGCTTGTGGATGGGCATCCCGGCCTCGGCCTCGGTTCGATAGGGCACGAGCGGCTGCGTACGGTCCGCGGCATAGGTCCGCTGCAGCGGGTGCCCCTCGAACTCGGGATACATCAGAATCCGGCGCAGGTCGGGGTGTCCGCGGAAGCGCACCCCGCTCATGTCGAACACCTCGCGTTCGAGCCAGTTCATGC
>JBAULD010000535.1:0-6372 GCA_049578005.1 Polyangiaceae bacterium | reverse complement strand
TTCACACGGTGAGCGCTTCTGCGAGACCGACGTTTTGAATTGGGAACGAGAGAGCCGCGGCGCTACGCGCGCTCCACCACGACGACGCCCTTCACCTTCTGGAGGGCCTTCATCACTTTTTTCAGTTCCTGCAGGTCCTGGCAAACGAAGGAGAAGAGATTCACCGCCCGCCCGTCGTCGCTGGCGCGGCAGTTCGCTTCGCTGATGTTGATTCCTTGCGTCATGAACGTCTGACCGACGTTGGCCAGAATGCCGGGTTGGTTGGCCGTCACGACGCGTAGCTGGACGCTGCGATTGATTCGCGCCTTGCTGTCCCACGTGATCTCGACGCGCCGCTCGGGATCCATGTCGATGGCCTTCGAACAGCCTCGCCGGTGGATGGTCACCCCGCGGCCGCGGGTGATGAAACCGACGATGTCGTCGCCCGGGAGCGGCGTACAGCACTTCGCGTAGCGCACGAGGACGTCGTCGATTCCGTTGATGCGAATCGCGCCTTCGTCGCGGCGGATAACCTTGCGGACGAGCCCCGCGAGCCGGCCCTCGCGAAGCCCGGGGGGCGGGCCGCTGTCTTGTCCTCGCTCGTCCGGCGGGGCGACCGCCTTGATGATCTCCTCGGGATCGATCTTCCCGTACCCGATGCCGATCAGCATCTCTTCGAGATTCTGCACTTTGAGCGCATCGAACAGCCGGCGCAGCTCGGCCTCGTTCTTGAGAAGCTTGCTCGCGCTGATCCCGGCCTTGTGGAGCTCGCGCTCGAGGAGCTCTTCGCCAAGCCGCTTGCTCTTGTCGCGCTGCTCCTGTCGCAAGAAATTGCGAACCTTGGAGCGCGCGCGCGTCGTCCCGACGAGATCGATCCAGTCCTTGCTCGGGTGCTGGTTGGGGTTCGTGAGCACCTCGACGACGTCGCCGTTGCGCAGCTTGTAGCGCAGCGACTCCATCTTTCCGTTGATGCGCGCTCCCGTCACGTGCTCGCCCAGATGGGTGTGGATCTGGTAGGCGAAGTCGATCGGCGTCGCGCCCCGCGGGAATACGCGCACGTCCCCCTTCGGAGTGAAGACGTAGACCTCGTCCTGGAAGAGGTCGACCTTCACGCCTTCCAGGAATTCGGCAGGGTCTTTCAGCTCCTTTTGCCACTCGAGGAGCTGCCGCAACCAGGAGAAGCGCTGAGCATCTTGGTCCGCGATCCCGCTTCCACGGTCCTTGTATTTCCAGTGGGCTGCGATCCCTCGCTCCGCTACGCGGTGCATCTCGTGCGTGCGAATCTGGATCTCGATACGCTCCCGCCCCGGACCGATGACCGTCGTGTGGAGCGATTGGTACATGTTCGGTTTGGGCAGTGCCACGTAGTCTTTGAAGCGACCCGGGACGGGAGTCCATTGCGAATGGATGACGCCGAGCGCCGCGTAGCAATCGCTCACGCTCTCGACGAGCACACGGAACGCGATGAGGTCGTGCACCCCCTCGAGCCCCGACTCCTGAGACTTCATCTTGCGGTACACGCTATAAAGGTGCTTCGCCCGGCCGTTCACGTCCGCCGCGAACCCCTGCTCCGCCAGCCGGCTCGAAAGCGTTTTGCAAACTTCGGTGATGTACTTGTCGCGCTCCTTTTTGGTCTGGTGCATCTGCGCGACCAGTTCGGCGAACGCGTCCGGCTCGAGATATTTGAAGCTCAGATCTTCGAGCTCGCTCTTGAACGCCTGGATGCCCAAGCGGTTGGAGAGGGGGGCGTAAATCTCCAGTGTCTCGCGGGCGATGCGCTCCTGCGCGTCGCGCGACACGTGCTCCAGCGTTCGCATGTTGTCGAGCCGGTCGCACAGCTTGATGAGAAGGACGCGGATGTCCCGCGCCATCGCGACCACCATCTTGCGGAAGTTTTCGGCTTCGCGATCTTGGCTCGACGTGAAGTTGATCTTCGACAGCTTGGTGACGCCGTCGACGAGCTCGGCGACCTCGCCGCCGAACTCTTTGGTGATGTCTTCCGTCGTCGCGAGCGTGTCCTCGACGACGTCGTGCAAGAGGCCCGCGCAAACGCTCGCGGCGTCGAGACGCAGGTCGGCGATGATCCCGGCTACGCTGACCGGATGCACGATGTACGGCTGACCCGACTTGCGGGTCTGCCCGGCGTGCATCCTGAAGCTATAGTCGTATGCTCGCTGGATGAGATCGGCGTTGGCCGACGGCTGGTACGTCCTGACTCGCTCTATTAGCTGATCGACCTGGAGCATGGCAGCGCCGCGTCTCGCGTGGCGCGGCAGCACCGAAAAACGTAACACTCGACCCTTGCGCGAGCAATCAATGACCGAAGAAACCGCTCGCGCTGGCGTCTACGTCCACTTTCCCTATTGCCTTGCAAAGTGCCCGTACTGCGATTTCGTCAGCTACGCCCTCCCCCCGGAGCAGAGCGTCGATCATCGGGCGTACGCCGACGCGGTCATTCGGGAAATCGAAGCGCGAGCGCCGGCTTTCTCGGGACGCCGGACGGAGACTGTCTTCTTCGGTGGGGGGACACCCAGCCTTTGGGATCCGCGCGAGCTCGGAAGAGTGCTCGCGAGCATTCGCGACGTTTTCCGCCCCGACGAAGATAGGCCAGCGGGCGGCACGACCGCCGAGCCGATCGAAGTGACCGTCGAATGCAATCCGACATCGCTCGACGAGGGTAGGGCCCGCGCCCTCGCCGACGCCGGAGTCAATCGCCTGTCGATCGGCGTGCAATCCCTGCGCGACGAGCGGCTGCGTCACCTCGGGCGCCTGCACGACGCGAAAGGAGCTCGCGAGGCCGTACGCGGCGCGATGCGCTCTGGAATCCCGCGTGTCTCCGCGGACCTCATCTTCGGCCTGCCCGGGCAATCTGCGGCCGAGGCGCGCGACGAGGCGCTGGAGCTCGCGGACCTTGGACTGACGCACCTCTCGTGCTACCAGCTGACGATCGAGCCGGGGACCCGCTTCGGGGAGCTCGCGCGCCGGGGCCGGCTGCCGCTCGCCGACGACGGGACGGTGGCCGAAGCGTTCCTGGCCGTCGACGAGGCCCTCACGGGACGCGGTTTTCGGCACTACGAAGTGTCGAACTTCGCGAAGCCGGGCGAAGAGGCGCGCCACAACCTCGGTTACTGGCGGGGCGACGAGTACCTCGGCCTCGGGTGCGCGGCATTCGGCTTCCTTCGGACCGGCGGAGATGCGGCCGGCCGTCGGCTGGATGGCGAAGGCGCGCGGGGCTTGCGCTATCGCAACGCCGTCTTGCCCGAACGATTCGTCGAGGGCACCCGCAAAGCAAAGCGCGGCGCCGCGGGCGACGACGACGGGATATCGGAGGCCACGGAGGAACTCGACGCGGAGACTCTCCTTCGCGAACGCATCATGCTGGGTCTGCGCATGGAAGAAGGACTCGACCTCGACGACGCGGCGCGGGGACTGGGTGTGCCCGGGTGGACGGCGGAGCGCACTCGAGCCGCCGCATGGCTCGAGGAGCGGGGTCGCATCCTTCGTACGGAGACGAGGGTCCGCATTCCGCGCGCGGCGTGGTTGTGGACCGACGACACGGCCGCGAGGCTGTTCTGAGGGGTTCTTCTTTCCGCGCGTGTACGAGTCGTCGTCAGCGACCGGTCAAATACTCGCTGGGCGTGACCCCGAGAAGGCGTCGAAACGTGCGGTGAAATTGGGCGTAGCTGCCGAAGCCCGCGTCGAGCGCGGCCGAGAGCAGGTTGCCCCCTCGCCGCTCCACTAGGCCTAGAAACCGCTCGACCCGTACTCGGTTTCGGTAGTCGACGAGCGAGACCCCCACTTCGGAATGGAAGCGACGCGCGAGCGTGCGCGCCGTCATTCCGGTGCCCTTCGCGAGGCCCGACGACGGAATGGACGCGTCGGCGCGAATACGCCGGAGGACGGCCACAACACCGTCCGAGAGCGTTTTCGGCTGTAGAGAGGGGCGCTCGCCGGAGACCTGCGAGAGCTCAGAAGCCCAAGGGAGCGCGTCGGCGTCGCGGCGTTTGAGCTCGATCAAATTGCCGACGATCGTTCCCAAGATCGCGAGCTGAACCTGTTTGCTGTCGTCCACCGCGGCGCCCGACATCGCCGCGTCGTTTGCGAACAATCCCACGACCCCGCCTCGCGCACGAACGGGCGTCAACGCGTTCCAGCCGCGCCCGACCACCAACGTTCGCCCCTCGACCTGCGTGAGGAGCGGTACGTCCCGGAGAACGATCCAGCGGCCGACTCCCGCCAGCGAGTTGGAGATCGCCTCACGATGGGAATCGCCCATCGCAAACACGATGTCGCGCTCGTCGGTGGTCTCCCCGCGAAGGCCCGTGCCGAACGTGCCGTAACATTGGTCGTCGTCTCGCAGAAGGAAGAGCGCGACACGCTCGAGGCCGAGCCGGTCCCGCGAGAGCTCGACCGAGCGCCGTACGATCGTGTCGATCTCGCGGTAACCCGTCAGTTCGTCGGCGGCCGACAGCACCGACACGACTCCCTGAGCAGGCTTTCTCTCGAACGTGAAATGCGAGAGCGAACCGATGACGATGGGCCAGTCGACGCGCCTCAATGCCGACCGGACGCAGCGTAGTCGATCTCCGTGCCCGGCGTCGGGGACGCCGGCGTTCATGGAGTCAGCGGCGGAGACGCGTTCCGGGCGAGCTGCACGAAGTAGGAGTGAAACCACTGGCCCGCGCGGGGCGCGCCCGGCGCGCTGTCGGGCGCGTCGGGACCGCCGCACTGGGGGTCGAAGCCCGGGACGACGGAGTCCGTCGCACCGTCGGACTCTCCGGGCGGTTTGATCCAGAGGTAGGCGTCGACGAGAGGCGCGGGGTTGGCTCGTGGGCGTTCGCCGAGACCCGCCCCCCGGACGTTGCACCAGCTCCCGGCTCTGGATCGAATGCCGGCGCGCCCGTTGCGACTCGTGTCGATCACGAACGCCTTGCCATCGAGGCCGGCTGCCGACAGCGATTCGTCGAGCAGCTGCACGTAGGAGAGCTCGCCCGTGGCGGGATCGGAGGGCTCCAGCCGGGGGAGATCGCCTGCATCGAGTGTGTCGTAGTTGGCCACGTTGGTCGCGAAGCCTCGAATCTTGTCGGCGCCGCCAGCCTCGGCGAGAACGTCGGCGACCACGGCGACGAACTTGGCACGGTTGCCGCTCCAGCCGAGCCACCCGGCGTGGGCAGCGTCCAGGTAGAGCGCGACGTTGTTCCGCGCGAGAGCTCGCACCGCGTAGGCCACCGAGCGTCTGTAGATCGCTTCTGCGGCGGCGCACTTCGGTGTTCCCAGGTTGGTCGCGATGTTGGCCAGAGAATCGGGCTCGACGACCGCCGCGATGCGCTGGTGCGGGTGGGCTTCGAACGCGGCCGCGATCCGATCGATGAATTCGGTCCGGTAGCGGCCCTCGCCGCTCAAAGAAGCCGCGAGATCGCCGCCCGAGGCCGAGGCCGAGCAGTCCCGACCGGGCAGGTCGTACACGACCAGCACCGTCACCTGCGGCTGTCCCGTTCTTCGCTGCTCGGCCTCCGCGGCGTCGAGCGCTCTCGACGCCGCGTCCACCGTTTGCACCGAATCCAGCCATACGGCGGTCGGAATGGCCGCCACCCTTTGGAGCAAGCTCGCCTCGTCGGGCAAGGCTTTGGCGCTCGACTCGACGCGAGCTCGAAAGGCAAGATTCAAGGAAAGTGCAGCGCCCGAAAATGGGTTGCCCGCCGGAGCCGGAGGGATCGGTGGATGTGCTCCTTCGGCATGCGACGCGGCCTCCGGCGCCGGGAGGCCCGACGTCGACCCGGCGCGCTGGACGCCGGCTCCGTCTGGGGGACTCGGCGCTTGGAGCCGCGGTTCAGAGCCGCTACATGCCAGAATCGACGTCAGCGCGAACGCGAGGGGATGTTTTCGCATGGCATCCAGCTTGGCGCCCGAGGATGCACGCGGTCCTCTCATTTTCGTACATTGGGTTCTCACCGATGGCGGCGGCGCCTCAGGGGCTGTCGCCATTGCCGCCGCCCGCCCATGCCGGGGCACGCCACTCCTAATACCTCTCTTTGGGCTCCTCCGCCGCAACGACCTGCACGCTCGGAAGAACGCTTCCGGCGAAGCGATCCCGCACGGACTTGGCGCGATCGATCTCGTCCCGCGCCGGGACGGCAATCCCGAGAACGAGACACGCCCCCTTCCAGGCCGGGTAGACGCCGTACGCGACGGCATAGCGGTCGCGATCTCCGAGCGTCGCAGTCGTCGCCACGAGCGAATCGATATCCGCGATCTTTCCGTTCCAAGAGACCGCCTTCGGCGGATCGTGCTCGATCTTCACCTCGAAAGAGTCCACCCACGGCTGCGCCCAGCGCTCGAACGTGGCACCGCAGGCGCCCGGCGCCGCTCCGTCGTCCACGTGGACGACGAAAG
>JBAULD010000534.1:0-5622 GCA_049578005.1 Polyangiaceae bacterium | reverse complement strand
GCTCCGCACGAGCGCGCGGACGTCCGCATCCATCGGCGGAATATCGTGGTCGTTCATGATCCGCCCCGCTTGGGCCGCAGTCGCCGGACGGCCGCGGTGAACTCTTCGCGCGCGACGCGCAGCCGAGAATAGCCAGTGAAGAGCGGAATGCCGAGTGCCTCCGCGATCTCTTTCATCGGACACTCGTCGAGCTCGTGCAAAATGAAAACGGCCCGCCTGTCCGGATCGACGCCCTGGAGCGCGCGCAGAACGAGATCGGCGTCCTGCATGCGCGCGACCAGTGCATCGGCCGAGGGCATGGAAGACGCTGCATCGCCCTCTACCCCGAGAAGCTCCACTCGATGACGCGCGAGCCGCCGCCAATCGGACGCCGAGCGAACCACGAACGCGAAGATCCAAGGACGAATCGGCCGCGACGCGTCGTAATCGTCGATTCTACGGTGGACATGAACGAACACGTCCTGGGCCACGTCTTCGACGTCCCGAGGATGCACGCCGAGTCGGCGAAGCGATCCCCACACGTAGTCGAACTCCCGCTCGAAGACCGCGCGGAACCGCGCGTGACGATCGGAGTCGTCCGCTGCGGCGTGGGCGGTTTGAGGCGTGGCCATCGACCGGATCTCGGGGCGAGCGACGAACGATTGTCATTGAAAGCGCCACACGGCGGCCAGCGCGACGGCAGGAGACCAGGGACCCAAGCGGTGAACGGGGTTCGCGTCCACTTCCAGCGTGTCTCGGGTGAGAATTCCGAGGAGCTCGACCGACCCGCGAAACGACATCGGAGGCCCAAAGGGCGTCCACTCGATGCCGAGGCGTCCTCCGGCGGCCGACCACAGGCCATACGAGTCCGTCGGATGTAGACTCTTCGCCGAAGCACCGAGGGCGCCCAGGCTGACCACCGCGCAGCCAAACGCGACGCCCACGTGAACGCAGGGCACGAGAGAGCCGGCGAAGAGCCACGAGCGAACTTGGCTGTCTGCGACCAGATTCCCGGTGCCCGTCGCGGGATAATCCGCGCGACCCTCGAGATCGAGGGAGAGGGCACGCCAGCCCAGTCCGACGAACACGTTTGCACCCGCCGTCGGAGAAGGGGCGGCGTCGACCGAGCCGATCACTCCGGCCCCGGCATGAAGCGACAGCGGGCGGGAAAAGGCCGGCGTCGGACGAATGCCCTCGCCGGCCGGAAGCGGTGGCGAGAGACCGGGGTCGGGCGCTTCATCGGAGGGCCTGGGAGCAGGCGGCAGCGGCGCCGGCTCGGCCGTCGCGCCCAAAACGCTCGACGGATCGATGGTAAGGCTGATGGTCAGTCCGATGGCATCGATGACCACGGAGCAATCGTCCCCCTTTACCGAGATCTCGCGTGCCCCGCGCTGCAGGTTGTTTTCGTCGACGAGCTTGACGACGGCGCGAAATACGCCGCCCGAGCGTTGGATCTCGGCGAAGAGCGTGTCGCGCGCCCAGGCGAAGAACGGGTCGTAGCCCAGCCGCGCGCTGACCGCCCCGCGGAGGGCTTGTTCACCGGCGCACTGCTCGGCGCCCGGCCCCCGCAGATAGACCAAGTGGGCCGACGCGGTGGCCAGCGCGGATCGCGGCGTCACGGCGAGAACGCCGACGGCGAGCGAAGCCGCGGCAACCGGAGGCGCTCGCATCGACTCATCATGTCACACGAAGCCCCTCGCCCGACACCGCCGTCATCCAAGCGAGCGCGCGGAGCGTTCGCTCCCTCGCGTCCTCGCTCAGGACGTCGCCATGCGCCATCACGACGCGCCGGAAGTCCCACGCGAGGATTCGAGAAGCACTGCGCCCGGCCGCCGCTCGATCCTTGACGAGCAAGCGCCAAGCCCGGCTCTGTGCGGTCTTTTCGTGCGCGCCCGCCGCGCGCAAGAGGACGTTCATCAGGAAGCCCTTGGCGTGCCGCACATTGAAAATGAGATCGGTCACGATCAACGAGCGCGACGGAGCGTGGAAGAACGCGTGCTCCGACATGGCGGGTGCGCCGTCGATCCGCTCGATGCGGAGGTCCTCGCCGATTCCGTCGATGGTCCCCCGCGCCGGGAGCGGCTCGAAGGCAAGACTACCGAGCTTCCTCTCCAGGCCGGGCGCGCCGAGAACTCGCGCATCGGCATAGCGATCCTTTGCAGACTTCAAGAACATCCAGTGGAGACGATTCGGAGCGACGAGGAACCGCACGTCTCCGATCGCGGCGATTTCCGTCGCCGTCGTTTCGTCGATCGGGAGCGGCGCGTGGACGACGAGCGCGCCGCTCCCGAGGCGAAGGACGGTGCTGCGGCCCGGCATGCGCGCTCCGCCGGGCAGCTCGACGTCTTGCTCGAACGACCAGATTTCCTCGCCGATGCGCTGGAGCATGGATCCCTCACCCCCGGTAGCGCGAACGTAGCCTCGGTCTATCCCGAAGGCACGCGTGACCAATCTCGCCGGAAGAAGCGGCTGATCGAGAGCCATCGTCGTACGCTCATCGCCCCATGACGAGCTTCCGTTTCGCCGAACACGTCGCCGAGGCCCTCGTTCGAGCGCTGCACGCCCGCGTCCCGGACGCGAGGCGCGTCGACGGCTACTACGCCCCGCTCGCGATCGGGAGCGCCCGGCGACTGAGCGAGTGCCCGCACAGGCCGTGGGTGCTCGGCATCCAAGGACCGCAGGGTTGCGGCAAGACCACGCTCGCGTCGGCCCTCGTCGACGCGTTCGGGGGCGTGGGTCTCCGTTCGGTCGCGGTGTCGATCGATGATTTTTATCTGACGCACGCGGAGCAGCTCGCTCTCGGCGAACGCCACAAGGCGAACCCCTATTTGCTCTACCGAGGATACCCAGGTACGCACGACGTCGGCCTGGGCGCTCGCGTGATCGAGTCGATTGTCCGCTTACGGCCTGGAGAAGAATCCCACGTCCCGGTCTACGTGAAATCGGCGCATGGAGGACGCGGCGACCGGGCCCCGCCGTCGGACTGGAGGCGCGTCGTCGGGCCGATCGACGCGCTTTTCGTGGAGGGCTGGATGCTGGGCTTTTCGCCCGTCGACGAAGCCACGATCGAGCCCGAGCTACGCGCACCGAACGCGCTGCTCGCGGCGTACGTCGCGTGGACCGGCTCCCTTGACTCCTTCGTGCACTTGGACGTGGCGTCGCTCGACGCCATCGTCTCGTGGCGCGTCGACGCCGAGCGCGCACGAAGAGCTCTCGGGCACGACGCACTGAGCGACGACGAAGCGCGCGATTACATCGAGCGATTCCTCCCCGCGTACCGAGCCTACCTGCCCGGGCTGCGCGCCCGGCCCCCCTCCAGCGACGTTCGCACGATCGATCTCGCGCCGGACCGGATGCCGGTGCTGTCCCTACGTCCGTCGTAGCGCGTGCCGCGGCCGCCGAGGCGTCTCGCAGATGCACTGTCCCCCCGCCCGCGCGGGGGGACCTGAGGGGGGCTCGGACGGCCGCCGCTAGAAGTTCCCGAACGCCGCCACTCCATAGGCGTCCCTGTTCAGCTGTGCCGGGAGCACGTGGAGGGTAGGCTTGTCGGCCTTCGCGACGACGACGGTCGTGTGCTTCTGGGGGACGACCAGGCCCATGACGGTCGCGAGAGCGCCCAAACCCTGGACGGCGCCGTCGATGATGAGCAGAGCCTTGTAGCCGTCCTCCGTACCGCACCCGGTCTGGGCGAAGCCCCCGCAAGCGGGGCGATTCCCGAGATCGATCCAAGGCCCGACGACAGGAATATACAAATTGTTGTCGTACGAGTTGTTGTTCGCTGCCGCGACGATCACGGACGGAACGTAGGAACCTGCAAATGCAATGAGACCGGTGCCGAGGAGGACCGGGTTCGGCGGACTATAGCTCGTTTGCTCCGTTACCGTGGGCTGCGGCTGAGCGACCGGCTGCGGCGTAACGACGGTAGTCTGCGCGCCGGCAGCGGCGCTCCACGTCAATGCTGCAAGGGCGGCCGCACCGCATCCGGCCATGACTACAGTGTTGTTCTTCATCATCGACTCCTTTTCTATGCGCGAGACGCGGGAGTAATCAGAATCCGAAGTTCTCCGTGCCTCTTGGGTCTGGCGAATTGCAAGCGACGCGCCGCCGGGCACTCGGCACGAGTTTGGCTCTGGCCGCGCGACGGGCGGAACTCAGCTCGACCGCGTTCTCTGTAGAGCCGAGATTCCCCAGTTATCCGGAGTCTCGCACCAAAGCGTGCGACGCGCGCCGCCGCCGCTTCACGACGAAAACGGCCAATAGGGCCGTCGCCAGCCCGAGGGGAGCGTCACCCCAAATCGAATAGAGGGTGCGAACGCGCGCATGCGGGAGCCGGGCAAACGTGACGCCCGGCCCTGGCTCGAACGAGCTGTGCCACGCTCGCGCCCGACCGTACGGATCGGAACCGAGCGAGAGGCCGTACCGCGTCGAACGTATCATCGAGTGCCCGGACTCGATGCCGCGCACAGTGGCCATTTGGGCGTGAACCGGGTCGATGCCTCGCCAGTCGGAGGCCGGGACGGCGACGATGTCTGCGCCCACCCGTGCGCGCTCGCGCCCCATCGCGGGAAAGTCGTAATCGTAACAGATGGCGCCCGACAAACGTCCCCATGCGCGCTCCAGGAGCGGAGCCGGACCGTCGCCGCGGATCGCCGGCTCGCCGGGGACCGGATGGTGCTTCGCGTATGCGGGTTCGACGCGTCCATCGCGAAGGATGAGGCGAAATTCGTTGCGGTACGCGAAGGACGCCGAAGCGGCCGGGACCACGTACGCGGCGACGATGTCGATGTCGTTCTCCAGAGCCGAAGCGCGGACGGCCTCCACCCAGGCGGCCTCTTCGTCCGGCCAGACGAGCGTTGCCGCCTCGGGCCACACGGCGAGGACCGCGCCCCCACGCGCCGCATCGCGCGTTCGCCCGAGGAGCATGCGGTCCCAGCGGTGGGTCGCTTCTCGCGAGGGAAGAGGCAGACCTCGAGTGTCGGAGTCCGTGTCCACGGCGGCAACGACGACGGTGGGCGCCTGGGCGATGTCCGCCAGGGTGAGGCGCGCCGTTCCGAGACAATGGGCGAAGAGCGCGATCGCAATCGCGCAGGAGAGCACGCGCCTCGACTTCGGATCGCGCGCGAGCGCGCTCTCCAACGAGGCGCCGACGACGTTCACAATCGAACCGACACCCGCCAGTCCCAGAACGGACGCGGTCTGCAGGAGCGGCAGATCATCGAGCTGGGTATAGGCCGCCGCCCCCCAGGAGCCGAAGGGCGTCAGCGAATGGATGGCCCACTCCGGGACGGCTTGGAGGACCGCGAACGAAAAAACGGCGAGCGCCGTGGAGACGCGGGGACGGAGCTCGTTCCAGGTCAAGTAAGCGGCCGCCTGGCCGGCGGCGATCGGGAGCGCGAAGAGCGGGGCGAGCGCGAGGAGCGTGGGCTCGGTCGCGATCTTCGCCGTGGCGAGGGTCCAACCGGCGAAGAGAGCCAGGCAGAAGAGGAGCCGGGCGCGCCGCCCGCCTGTGACGCGCAGAAACCGGAGCCACGGCAAGGGCGCGAGCCAAGCGAGCGCGCCGACGCTCGCGCGCACCTGCGTCGCCGCGACTAGCGCGATCCCGAGCAACAGCCAGAGCCCGCGCCGGCGGTCGAACCAGCGGAC
>JBAULD010000533.1:0-2216 GCA_049578005.1 Polyangiaceae bacterium | reverse complement strand
TCGACTCTGGAACCCACGGAGGCCACCGTGCCTGCACCGTCGGACCCGAGCACACGCGGAAAGCCGCCGCCCGTGTCGAACTCGCCCGAACATAGTTCGGGATCCCACGCGCCCACGCCGGCGGTCCCAACCCGGATGAGGACTTCGTTTTCGTCCAAATTCGGCACCGGGACTACCGCGGGGTGCATGACGTCGGGCGGACCGAAGTGATCGATCACCTCGGCCGTCATCCTGGTCGGACGCGATACATCGGCAAACGTGCTCATGACGACCTCCGTTCGGGCGGGCGCTCCGTCAACGCCCTCGATGCATCCGCGGTGCCGACCTGACGGGCGCGCAGGCCAAACAGAAGCTTGCGGCCGCTGCTTGTTGCTGCGGTGGCGCGCCGGTGCGTTAGGTTGCGTTCATGTCGCCGCGCTTCGATGCCCTTACACCGAATGACTGCCAGCGCTTGCGCGAGCTCAATGAGGTCTTCGCCCAAGCGTTCGAAGACGCCCCCAGCTACGCCGGTGCTCCGCCCTCCGACGCGTATCTGCGCGAGCTCTTGGCGAGCCCCACGTTCATCGCTCTTGTCGCCGTCATCGATGGTCGCGTCATCGGTGGGCTGACGGCGTACGTGTTATCCAAAGCCGAACAGGAGCGTCGCGAGATCTACCTCTACGACCTTGCGGTGCTGGCCGACTTTCGACGCCGCTCGATCGGACGGAATCTGATTCGCGAGCTTTGTCGTATCGGCCGCCAGCGGGGTGCCTATGTCGTGTTCGTGCAAGCCGACGAGGGCGACGATATCCCCATTGCGCTCTACTCGTCGTTGGGCAAGAAAGAGCATCCCTATCACTTCGACATCGAACTCGACAGCGACGAGCCGTAAGCATGGACGCGAAGCGTGTCTCTTTTCGCTGCCCGCTCAATCCGCCACCACAATCGTCTTGGTCAGCTTGATGTCCGCCGCCGAGCTGCCGATCCGAATTTCGATTGGGCCGGCCTCGACGGCGAATGCCTGACGCTCGACGTCCCAATAGCCGAGATCCCGACCCCGCAGCGTGAGCTCGACGCGTTCCGTCGACCCGGCCCGGATCACGGTCCGGCAGAACGCTTTCAACTCCTGGAGCGGCCGGGCGACTTTCGACGCGCGATGCCGGACGTAGAGCTGAGCGACCTCCTCGCCGTCGCGCGGGCCGGTGTTCTGCAGGTCGAAGCTCACGACCACCGAACCGTCGTTTGCCATCGACTCGGCGCTCACCCTCAGGCCGCTGTAGGCGAACGTCGTGTACGAAAGACCGTAGCCAAACGGAAAGAGGGGCTTGCCCCCGAAGTACTGATAGGTCCGGCCGTGGCGAACGTCGTAGTCCATCATCGGGGGCAATTGCTCGATCGAGCGGGGCCAGGTTTCGACGAGTCGGCCACCCGGGTCATACGCGCCGAATAAGACATCTGCGAGCGCGTTTCCGAGCTCCTGACTCGCGTGCGTGGCGTGGACGATGGCTGCAGCATGGTCGACAGTCCACGGAATGGCGTAAGGAAAGCTGGAGACGAGGACGACCACCGTGCGTGGATTGGCCGCGACGACCTTGCGGACCAGCTCCTCGTCTTCCAGGGCGATGGACTGCCGATCGACCGCTTCCCGTCCGTAGCTCGGCAGGGCGACCATGGCCCACGTCCCGACGTCGCCCGTCGGATGATTGCCGACGACGACGATAGCGACGTCGGCTGCCTTGGCGGCCTTGACCGCCAACCCCCCCTCGTCGTCGCGGGCGAACAGCAAATGCGCCGCCGGACCGAGCTTTCGCTTCACGCCCTCGATCGGCGCGACCGTGTACGGCGGCGTTCCGCTGTACCAGTCGAGCAAGACTTCGCCGGCCCGGGGCCCGATGACTGCCACGGAGGAGAGCTTCGTCGCGTCGAGAGGAAGCAGCCCGTGGTCGTTCTTGAGCAGGACGATCGACTTCTGGGTCGCGAGGCGCGCGAGCGACTTGTGAGCCTCGCGCTGCCACGGTTCATCGTGGGCGTCGACGTTCGCGTACGGCACGCGGTCGATGGGGTCGAGAAGCCCGAGCCGCAGCATGACGCGGAAATTCTGGCGGAGCACTCGGTCGATGTCGGCCTCGGCGAGGAGCCCTCGCCCGAGCGCGTCGCGCACGGGCTCGCGATACTTGTCGAGAAACTGACTGATACCCGCCTTGATGGAGGCCGCCGCCGCGTGCGCGAGGTCCGGG
>JBAULD010000532.1:0-3559 GCA_049578005.1 Polyangiaceae bacterium | reverse complement strand
TCCGGGCCGGACGTCAACATGGCGCTGACGGTCATAACCGCCGACGCCTCGTTTCAGCCCGGCGATGCGTCGGTCGGCAGCTGCGCCGCGGTGAATTCGCTTCTCGCGTCACCCAACAACGCCACGGTCGGCCACGCGATCGGCCTGACGGCGACGGGCATCGACGCGAACTACCAAAGTTCGGGGGTGATCCTGACGTGGACGGCCACCGGCGGAGTCGGGTCGCTTGGCGGGACTACCGGGACGTCGAATAGTTTCACCTGCTCTGGCGTCGGTACGGAGACCGTCACAGTGACCGCTGCGACTGCGGACGGGGGCGCGTCCTGTCCATTGACTGGGTCCGTGTCGGTCGCAGTCATTTGTGATGCGTACGCCGACGCCATGCCAGACAATGCCGATGGGTCCGACGCAGACGCGGACGCTCCAGATGCGCAACCTGACGAGGGATCAGACGGCGACGCCGACTCGATGCCACTGCCATGCGTTTCGAAAGTTTTAGCCGGGGGAACATTTGACGGGACGACGATTGGCAGTCTTGAGGGGGTAACCCAACTGACGAGCGGTCTGACTATATCAGGAGTGAACGTCACGAGCCTGCAGGCGCTGCACTGCCTCGTGGCGGTGAGCGGCCCCGTCTTGATCACCTCTACTAGCCTCGTGACGCTGTCTGGGCTGGACAGCCTCAGTTCGATCGGTGGCTATCTTTACATCGCGAGCAACCCGTCGTTGACGAACACCAACAGCTTGTCCGGTCTTCAGACGGTGACGGGAGCGATCGGCTTCGAGAGCGATCAGGGGCTCCAGGACGTGGCGCTGCCTTCGCTTACATCGGTGGGTACCGCAGGTCTTCCGGACGGCTTCACCGGTTCATTGATCTTCAACGTGCTGGCCAGCCTGAGCAGTGTAGACCTACGAAGCCTCACGACGACGCCGTCCAATATCCAGTTTACTACCTGCGGCTCGAAGGCCACCGCGCACGTCAGTCTGAACTTCGCGGCCCTGACCACGGACACGGGCTTCCTGACGCTGAGCGCCATCACCAACCTGTTCGACTTAAAGGGGATGGCGGCGCTCACCGCGGTATGCGGCCGTGTGACCATCACTGGTGATCCTAACCTGCCGACGTGCACCGGTGACGCGTTTCTCACTCAGCTCACCTCGCCCACGTGCAAAGGGGCTCCGGCCGCGATCAGCGGGAATCAGAGCGACTCGTGCGGGATGTGAGAGCGAGGTCGGTGGCCGTGTAAGTTGTCGTGGCCTGGCTGACCTGACCAGGAGGCGAGGGGGACCCTTGCCCCAAGGAGCGCTCGGGCAAGCCCAGCGTTTCAGCTACTCTCACGGCTGCTCGCCTTATAACGGCGGTCTCCTCGGGCTTTGCGATGTACACGTCGACGTCTTTAATCGTCGGTCGCGCCCCGTAGAGAACGGCCATGGCGGCGCCGCCGACAACTAGAAGTTCCCGCCACGCGCGACCGCACCGCCGGAGCCCCGGAGGGGCCCGGCGGATTGCCTGGACGCTCAGTCCTCGCTGGGCACGTTCGGATGCGTCCCTCGCACGAACATCGAGTGGTAGACGACGGGATCCCGCGTGACGATGACGTGGTCGAGTACGGGAATCTGAAGGATGTTGGCAGCGCGCATGATCCGCGCGGTGCTCGCGATATCCTCTTGACTCGGGTGGGCGTGGCCGCTTGGATGATTGTGCGAGAGCACCATTGCCGAGGCGCATGCTGCAAGCGCCGCTCGGAGGAGCCCGCGGATGTCGAGGCTTGCGATGTTGTGCTGTCCGCCGATGGCCACGATGTGTGCGCCGGTCACGCGGTGCTGGCCGTTGACGAAAAGGCAGGCGAAGTGTTCGCGGTCGGTGAGCCTGATGAGGGCGTGCAGCGCCGGCTGCCGTGTGGAAGTCGCCGACGGAGTCTTCGGCGCGCCGCAGGGGTCTGCGGGCCTGCACGAGTCGTACTTCGTAAACGGGGACCTTGAGCGTTGCGGGAGGTTTGTGTTTCTTCGTGTTCATGGCGTCCTGCCTGGCTGTGAGCCGCTTTTCGCCGGCTCGTTCGCCCAGCGCGGTCCGCAAGGAGCTCCTCGGGATGACGGGCTGCATTCGGCGAGGGGTCCCGCCGGCGGGATACGCCGAAAGCAAAGCGCGGCGCCCGCGGCCACGTCGCCCGCGGAAAGGACCTGGAGGGTCACCCGAAAGACTCAGGACCGCCCTCGCTGAGCTTGGCCGAAGGGAACTGTCCGAGGATACCCGGCAGATGTATCGACGGTCCGAGCGCGTCTTCGAGCGCCCAGGCTCGTAGTGCTGGGCGCTCCCCCTGGCAGATTTTCATCCACCCCTCCCTCCCGACCCCGTGGAATCGATCCTGGTGGCGGCTCGGTCGGTTCCCTTGGAGGAGAGTTGGGCAAAACAGGGTGGGCCGAGCGGGACTCGAACCCGCGACCTACGGATTAAAAGGGCTTGCGGGTGCTGAGGAGCTGCGCGGGGTTAACCCCGATTTGATCCTTCGCGGATCCTTAGTTCGACGCGTCCTCGATTTGGCAGCGCGTCATGACCCAGCGACGGCAGACGAGATGATGCGCGCGATGCGCGCACTCGCCTCGACCGTGCTGGCTGCCGACGAAGTCCGGCTTGCCCGGGAAGTGCTCGAAGGCGGTCGCTTCGCCGGCGTGAAGGCCGTGGAGCTTGCGGAGCGACTGCTCACGTCCAGCGCTCGGACGATTCCGATGGACGGGGCGGGAGCCGGATCGTGACGAAGGCGCTCTTGCGGTCCTCGCGCCACGAGACGACCTCCCGAGGGCCACGAAGGATCCGGCTCATCGCCGTGGACCCCCGAACGCCGGTAGCAGGTCCGGATTTCCCGCGCGGATGAGCTGCTCCCACGGTCGGGCCCATCAGTATCGGCGAGGGAAATCGTCGCCGAAAAGGCGACCGATCTCGTGGTGCGCAAGTGCATCTCGGTAGCTCGCGAATGCTCGACGCCGAGGGGGGAGTGATCGGCTTAAAATGGGTTGAAACAAGGTTGAAAGTGGCGCAAGCTATCGTCAATGGTAACGCACAGGGCTCTCCTCTTCGGTAGCTTGCACGAACGGGGGTACGCCGAGCAGCTTGCAGCGCAGAAGTTCGAAGTCGAGCAGCCGGTGAGGAAGGCATGGGCGGCCAAGCTAAGAGGAGCGACGCGGGCGAAATACGACCTCGTTCTCGTCGACTTGCAAATGCCGAAGCTGGCCGGTGCGGAAATCGTCCAGCAGCTCGGCAAGAGTGGCAGCGATGTTACCTCCGTCGTGATCGTCGGAGACAGCAAGGACCTCCAACGTCATGAGCGCGAGCTTGGGCCGCTGCTCGCGCGCCCGGGCTTCGATTTGGTCCGAGCGCCGATCGACGTCGCTGAGTTCCGACTTCGAATCAATCGCGCCGCCGCGCACGCGGCTCGAGCGGCGGAGATGTGGAGCATGCCCGAGCTGCGCTCGGACAAGTCGGGGCGCCTCGACGCGACATTCATCGCGCGCCACTTCGGTTGGACTCTCACGAGCTTGAGCCGCGCGCTCGGCGCTAGTG
>JBAULD010000531.1:0-14253 GCA_049578005.1 Polyangiaceae bacterium | reverse complement strand
GGCCAGGGCGATGCGGGCGCCGCGCCCGACGGGGGGCCTCTTTCTTCGGGCGACGCGAGCGCAGCAACGGCGAGTGACGCCGCGCCGCCGCCGGTCAACTCGTGCACCGACTTTCAGTCGACGGCGGTATCGACGACCGTGGCGACGAGCATGATCAAGTTCACGGCGCTCTTCGACGGAGACGAAGGGGAAGCCAACGCGGCCCAGCGGCGCACCGTGGCCGACTTCGACCTTTACCTCGCCGATCCACGCGAGGGTTGCCCGGGCGGACTGGGACCGCCACCGCGATGCCGCGGGCACCTCCAGGGCAGGTTCGACTTCTATTTCGAACGGGGGCGTCCGGCGCAGCCGTTTCCCTGATGGAACACCCGGGCTCTCGCACGCTTCGGGCGCGTTTGACCATCGCTTCTCTCGCGCCTGGGGGCGACGGTGTCGCGCACGTCGAGGTCGACGGCCAGAGGCGGGCAGTGTTCGTCCCGTACGCCGCCCCGGGCGACGTGATGAACGCCGAGATCGACGCCTCGCAGCGACCTGCGCGGGGGCGCGCTCTCGAACTGCTCGCCGCGGGCCCCGACCGCGTGACCCCTGCGTGCCCATGGTCGACGCGATGCGGCGGGTGCGATTGGATGCACCTCTCGGTCGAGGCCCAGGCCAGCGCACACGCCGAACACGTACGGGCCGCCCTGCCCTCGGAGTGGCGGGAAACGTCCATCCTCGTCCATCCCGCGCCCGCGGCGGTCGGATATCGAACCCGAGCGCGTGTGCACGTCCGCTGCAAGCGCGGCAAAGTGGCCGTCGGAATGAACGAGGCGAAGACGCACGACCCGGTCGACGTGGACTCGTGCGTGGTTCTCGCGGCGCCGATCGAGCTTGGACGGCGGCAGCTCGCCGGCGTTTTCGAAGGTTCGCGCGGGCACGGCGAAGTCCAAGTCGCGCTCGGAGCAGATCGAGTCGCCGTACTCGACGCGACGTGGAGCGGCGACCTCGACGCGAAATGCTTCGCGCGTCTCGAACAGGCGGTCGCCAGGCGTGACCTCGGGGGGGCCCGCGTGACGATCGAAGGCGCATCCCGTCCCGCCGTCATCGGCGATCCCACGCCGTGGATCCGGGCTGCCGACGGGGAGCCGCTTCGGCTCGCTCCGGGTGGATTCGCACAAGCGAGTGAGCACATGAGCGCCGTGCTCGCGCGCTACGTCGCAGAACTGGTGCGGCCTTTGCGCGTGGACAAGGCGGTCGAGCTATTCGCCGGGGCCGGCACGCTCAGTGTGCTCCTGGCGCGCGAAGTGGCCGATTTGGTCCTGGTCGAATCCAATCGGCAGGCATGCGATGCGGCTCGAGCGAACCTCGCGGCCCGAGAGCTCGGCGGCCGCGTCGTGGAAATGAGCGCGGAGGACTACCCGTGGAGTCCGGCGACGAAGCTCGCCGTGCTCGATCCCCCACGGACCGGGGCGCGCGCCCTCGCCGAGCGGCTCGGGGCGTCGCGTATCCAACACATCGTGTACGTCTCCTGCGACACGCAGACGCTGGCGCGCGACTTGAAGACTCTCGCGCCGGCCTACGATGCGCGTTCGGTGGCCGCATTCGAGATGTTTCCGCAAACGAGTCACGTCGAGACCGTCGTGCTGCTCGAGCGCCGGCGCGGACCGGGGGCGCGCCCGTGAAGACCGCGGTCGACGAGCGTTTGCGCCGCGAAGCGAGCGCTTATGTCCTGCGCTTCGCTTGCGAAGACTGTGCGCACGCGGCAATCGACGAGAAGCTCCTTTGCACGCTCGGCTACCCCCCGGCGCCACGCCGCGCGGCGCTTGCCCAAGCGGAGATCGTGTTCTGCAAGGAGTTCGAGCTGGTAGGGGACTAGAGCGTGCGCACCCATCCACCGACCCTCATCACGCTTGCCCGCGCCGCCATTCGCGACGACGGCCTCGTGCCTCCCGGAACGACCATCCTTGCGGCCGTGAGCGGTGGCCCCGACTCGATGGCGATGCTTCACGTCTTGGCCCTGCTTCGGAAGAGCTTTGCGTTCGGCTTGTTCGCGCACGGGGTCGATCACGGCTTGCGACCCGAGGCGGCCGCCGAGCTCGACCTCGCCGAAGGCTTCGCTAGGACTCTCGATGTGCCGTTCCACCGCACGCGCGTGACCGTGCTGCCGGGCGGAAACATCCAAGCTCGGGCGCGCGTCGCGCGATGGCAAGCCCTGAACGCAGCCGCAGCAGCCGCCAGCGCAGGTCGCATTGCGACGGGTCATCACGCCGACGATCGGGCGGAGACAATGCTCATGCGCCTCTTGCGTGGCACACGCGCTCGGGGGCTTGGAGCGCTCCCGCCGCGCGACGGAAACCGGATCCGTCCGCTCTACCGGGCCCGGCGCGCCGACGTCGACGCTCACATCGCCCGCCACCGCTTGCCCTACGCGGTCGACCCCTCGAACCGCGATCCGCGCTTTTTGCGCACGCGGGTCCGCACCGAAGTGATTCCCGCGCTTGAGCGCCTCAACCCGAAAGTGGTCGAACACCTCTGCCGTCTGTCCGACGAAATCTCCCACGAGTCGGGGCCGAACGACGGACCCTACACCGCGGAGGCCGGGGCTCCGGTCTTGCGATTCGTTCGTCGGGGGTGAAGGTGGGATGGCAAAATGCTACGAAAATGGGGAAGGCAAACTGGATGCGATGTGACGTCGATGTTACGCATCATAAGGTAGTCAGTCGTTGAAGTCGCCAGGCATTGCTCGGGCCATCCGAGGTTCGAGCGTGCGAAATCCACCGAGGTCGACGTGAAGCAATCACACAAGACGCTGCTCCTTTGGGTCCTGCTTATCGTGATGTTCTTGGCGATCTGGCAGGTCTTGCAGCCTGGCGAGCGAAAACAGCAGGTCAGCTTCAGCACGTTCATGAACCTGGTGCACACCGGGCAGGTGACCGAGGTCCACATCAAGGACCACGAATACGGGTTCCTCCAGGTGCAGGACGGGAAGAACACTCAGAAGGAAACGCTGGGGCCCATCGCGGACCAAGCGCTCATCGACGACCTCGAGAAGAAAGACCCCGCCGCCGGCCGAACGCCGAACGAAAAGCTCCAAGTCTACTTCGAGAAGGAAGACTCGACCCCGTTCTGGTCCTCGACGCTCGTCACCCTCCTCCCGATGCTCTTCATCGGCATCATGTTCTTTCTCTTCATGCGCCAGCTCCAGGCGGGTGGCGGCAAGGCGATGTCGTTCGGCAAGGCGAAAGCGCGGATGCTCAGCGACTCGCAGAACAAGGTGACTTTCGCGGACGTCGCGGGGATCGACGAGGCCAAAGACGAAGTCGAAGAGATCATCGCTTTCCTCAAGGACCCGAAGAAGTTCCAGCGCCTCGGAGGCCGAATCCCCAAGGGAGTTCTCCTCATTGGCCCCCCGGGCACCGGCAAGACCCTCTTGGCTCGAGCGATCGCCGGCGAGGCCGGCGTCCCGTTCTTCAGCATCTCCGGATCGGACTTCGTCGAAATGTTCGTCGGAGTGGGAGCGAGTCGCGTTCGCGACCTCTTCGAACAGGGCAAGAAGCACGCGCCGTGCATCATCTTCATCGACGAGATTGACGCGGTCGGCCGCCACCGAGGCGCAGGCCTAGGCGGAGGCCACGACGAGCGCGAGCAAACCCTCAACCAGCTCCTCGTCGAGATGGACGGCTTCGAATCGAACGACGGCGTCATCATTATCGCCGCGACGAACCGTCCCGACGTGCTCGATCCGGCGATCCTCCGGCCGGGACGCTTCGACCGCCGCATCACCGTCCCGCGTCCGGACGTGCGAGGCCGCGAAGAAATCTTGCGCGTGCACACCAAACGCACGCCTCTGTCGCCCGACGTCGACCTCGAGGTGATTGCGCGAGGGACGCCTGGCTTCTCCGGCGCGGATCTCGAGAACCTCGTGAACGAGGCGGCCCTGCTCGCTGCGCGTCAGGACAAAGATGCGCTGAACATGGCGGACTTCGAGCTCGCGAAGGACAAGGTCTACATGGGGACCGAGCGCCGCTCGATGGTCATCAGCGACGACGAGAAGAAGACGACCGCCGTTCACGAGGCGGGCCACACGCTCATCTCGGTGCTCATCAATCACCACGACCCCGTCCACAAGGTGACCATCATCCCGCGCGGCCCGGCGCTGGGCGTAACCTGGTACTTGCCGAAAGACGATCGGCACAATCTCTCGAAGGAACAGGCCGAGAGCAGCATCGCGGTCGCGCTCGGGGGACGCATCGCCGAGGAAATCGTGTTCGGGCGGATGACGACGGGCGCGGGCAACGACATCGAAAAGGCGACCGAGATCGCCCGAAAGATGGCCTGCGAATGGGGCATGAGCGAGAAGCTCGGACCACTCGCCTACGGCAAAAAAGAGGAGTCGATCTTCCTCGGCCGCGACTACGCGCAGCGCACGCAAGACTACTCGGAGCAGACCGCGCAAGAGATCGATCAGGAAGTCCGCGCGATCGTGCAACGGCAGTACGTTCGGGTGAAAGAGTTTCTCACCCGCGACAGCGACAAGCTAAAGCGCCTTTCCGACTCGCTCATCGAGCGCGAAACGCTCGACTCGGAAGAAATCGCCGCGGTGCTCGAGGGGCGAGAGTTGCCCAAGCGCGAGCGCGTGATCATCCCGACGTACGCCGAAAAGGACAAGGCGAGCAAAGAGAAGCGGCGCGTCGCGAGCATCTTCGGCGGGCCGCCCAAGCCTGCAACCAGCGGCAGCTAAGAAGGGCCGCGCTTTTCAACGATACCTTCGCGATCCCGGAGTCGAGCGTGCTCGCGTACAGGAAGTACGCTCCGCGCGCTCGCCTCCGGCCTCGCTCGGTCTCGTTGAAAATCGCAGCCCTTCTTGCCTGGATTGTTTGGGGCGATCCACGTCATCGAAGGGACGCCCGGAGTGACTCGAACTGCTCCTCGCGAACCGTCTTCGTAACCGGGACGAAACACTGGCGGAATAGGGGGGCCAGCGCACTTGCTACGCGTGGAGGCCCCGCTCTTCGCCGAACAAGAGGTCCCGCCCTTCGCCGAACAAGGGGTGGCCCCAGCCAAAATCCAGACGCCGGTCGACGCAGCGAAACCTGGTGATTTTCGCCGAGAGCAAGCGAGGCCGGTGTCGAGCGCGCGGAGCGTACTTCTGTACGCGAGCACGCTCGACACCGGGATCGCGCAGCTATCGACGAAAAGCACCAGGTTTCGCTGACCTTGCCCTCGCGGGGAGGTGAGACTACGTTCCCGCCTCCGAGCAGACGACACGCCGGCAGCTCGCCGCCGCGTGCTGCCACACCTGCTGAGGAGGCATTCGAAAATGGCCACGAAGATCGCCATCAATGGCTTCGGTCGCATCGGTCGCTGCATCGTTCGCGCGATTGCAGAACGCAACGTGAAGGATCTCGACCTCGTCGCGATCAACGATCTGACCGACGCCAAGACGCTCGCGCACCTGTACAACTTCGACAGCGTGCACGGGCGGGCGTTGCACCCCTCCAAGGCGCTCGAAGGGGCGATCGATTTTGGCTTTTCCAAGCCGAAGGTTGTGGCTGAAAAGGATCCCGCGAAGCTTCCGTGGAAAGAGCTCGGCGTCGACGTCGTGCTCGAATGCACGGGCCTCTTCACGGATCGCGAGAAGGCAGCCGCTCACCAGCAGGCGGGCGCCAAGAAGGTGATCATCAGCGCTCCCGCGAAGGGACAGGACGCGACCATCGTCCTCGGCGTGAACACCGAAGCGTACGACGCGACCAAACACTCGATCATCTCGTGCGGTTCGTGCACGACCAACTGTCTCGCTCCCGTAGCCAAAGTCCTTCTCGACAACTTCGGGATCCAGCGCGGCCTGATGACCACGATCCACTCCTACACGAACGACCAGGCGGTCCTCGATATCCCGCACCGCAAGGGCGACCTTCGCCGAGCGCGCGCCGCCGCGGTGAACATGATCCCGTCCACCACCGGAGCCGCGAAGGCTCTCTCGGAAGTGATCCCCGCGCTGAAAGGGAAATTCGATGGCCAGTCGATGCGCGTTCCGACGATGGACGTCAGCGTCGTCGACCTGACCTTCGAGACCGAGAAGCCAATCACCAAGGACACGATCAACGCCGCGATGAAGAACGCGGCCGAGACTTCGATGAAGGGGATCCTCGACTACATCGACATCCCGCTCGTTTCGGGCGACTTCATCGGCGACCCGCACTCGTCGATCTTCGACGCGACGATCACACAGGTCATCGGCGACAAGTTCGCGAAGATCTTCTCCTGGTACGACAACGAGTGGGGATTCTCGAACCGCATGGTCGAGCTAACGCAGCTCGTCGCCGCGAAACTCTAAAAGGCTGGCCGGACGATGAGCAATCCGTTGCATGGGATCCGCACGATCCGCGAGCTGCCGATCGAGAACAAGCGTGTCTTTCTCCGCGTCGACTTCAACGTGCCGCTCGATGGATCGACCATCACGGACGATTCGCGCATCCGCGAAGCACTTCCGACCATCAAGCACGCACTCGAACGCGGGGCCCGGCTCGTGTGCGCCAGCCACCTCGGAAGGCCGAAGAAAGGGCGCGACGCGAAGTATTCGCTCGAACCCTGCGCCGCGCGCCTCGCCGAACTGATCGGGCAAGACGTCGCTCTACCCGAAGACTGCGTGGGCGATGCGGCGAAGAAGGTCGTGTTCGACCTTCGGGCAGGCCAGGCGTGCCTGCTCGAAAATCTTCGCTTTCACCCCGAAGAAGAGAAGGACGACGAGGCCTTTTGTCGTCAGCTCGCCGAGCTGGCCGACGTCTACGTCGACGACGCGTTCGGCTCCGTTCACCGCGCGCACGCGAGTGTGCACGGCCTCGCAAAGCTCTATCGCGACCGGGGTTGCGGATTCCTGTTGGAAAAGGAGATCGCCTCCCTCGGAAAACTGCTGACCGCACCAGAGAAGCCGTTCGTAGCGATCCTCGGCGGGGCGAAGGTGAGCGACAAGATCGCCGTCGTCGAGTCGCTCCTCGAGCGCGTGAATGCTCTGCTGATCGGCGGCGCGATGGCCAACACCTTCCTCGCGGCGCGCGACCACAACATGCAAAGCTCGCTGGTGGAGAGCGACAAGCTCGCGCTCGCGCGGACCCTGCTCGACAAGGCCCGTGAAAAGGGGGTCGACCTCGTGCTACCCGTCGACGTCGTCGTGGCTGCAAGCACGGAGGCTTCCGCGGGCGACACGGTGGGCGTCGACGCCATTTCCCCCGGGAAGATGGCGCTCGACATCGGGCCGGCCAGCATCCTCGAGTTCAGCCGCCGGATCTCGAACGCGAAGACGATCTTTTGGAACGGGCCGATGGGGCTCTTCGAGAAGGCGCCCTTCGCCAACGGGACCTTCGCGATCGCTCGCGCCATGGCCGATTCGCCCGCGTTCACAGTCGTCGGCGGCGGAGACAGCGCGGCGGCGGTCAATGCTGCGGGAGATGCGATCGCCAAGAAGATGAAGCACATCTCCACCGGCGGAGGGGCGTCGCTCGAGCTGGTCGAGGGCAAGAAATTGCCCGGCATCGAAGTCCTTCGGACGAGCGCATCGTGAACCCCGCGCGCCGCCCGCTCATCGCGGGCAACTGGAAGATGAACCATGGGGGACCTAGCGGCGTCGAGCTCGCCACAGCGATTGTGCGCCTCGCGAGCGAAGTGCCGCATGTGGATCTCGTCATCGCCCCACCGTTTACGGCGCTCGCGGCTTGCGCCCACGAGTGCGACGGCAGCCGTGTCGAGGTCGCCGCGCAAAACCTTTACCCGAAAGACTCTGGGGCGTTCACGGGCGAGATCAGCGCGCGGATGCTCGTGGACGCGGGTTGCGGATGGGTCATCGTGGGGCACAGCGAACGGCGCCAGTACTTCAGCGAGAGCGACGCTTTCGTCGCCGAGAAGGTCGTCGCCGCGCTGAAGGGCGGCCTTCGGCCGATCGTCTGCGTCGGTGAAACGCTGGCCGAGCGAGATGGCGGCCGCACGCTCGAAGTCGTCGAGCGTCAGGTGCGCGCGTGCATGGAGGCCATCGCCTCGGCCGAGCGCGAGGTGGCGATTGCGTACGAGCCCGTGTGGGCGATCGGAACCGGGAAGAACGCGGGCCCCTCGGAGGCGCAGGAAGTGCACGAAGCCATCCGTCGTTGGCTCGCGGAAAAGTCCACTGCGCTGGCGTCGCGCACACGGGTGCTCTACGGCGGTTCGGTCAAGGCGGACAACGCGAGGGCTCTCTTCCAGTCGCCGGACGTGGACGGAGCCCTCGTTGGCGGAGCGAGCCTGGATGCGGCATCCTTCATCGCCATCGCCCGAGAAACCGGTGATTTTCGCCGATAGCGGCGCGATCCCGGCGTCGAGCGTGCTCGCGTACGGTCGTACGCTCCGCGCGCTCGCCACCGGCCTCGCTTGCTCTCGACGAAAATCAGCCGGTTTCTCGACTGGTCGACTTGTTGTCTTCCGCCGGTTTCTCGACCTGGCCGGTTTCTCGGCTTGTTGTCTCATCGCCCTTGGCTGAGAAACACGCTACTTAGGTCCCGTCCCATGCTGACCACCCTGCTTCAAATCGTCCACGTGTCCGTTTGTCTGTTCCTCATGCTGGTCGTCCTGCTTCAGCAAGGAAAGGGCGGAGGAATGGGCGCGGCGTTCGGCGGTGGAGCGACGCAGCAGGTCTTTGGCGGCCGGGGGGCCGGCAACATTCTGACCCGCGCGACGGCAATCTGTGCCGGTCTCTTCATGCTCACGAGCGTCACCCTGGCGTACGTCTCGTCCTCGGGCGACCGCGAGCTCAAAGCTCGCATCGTGGAAGAGCAGCGCAAGGGCAAGGGCAACGAAGGCACGCGAGTGAAGGCTGCCAAGCCGAAGCCGTCCGCCGCTCCCGCCGAACCGGAGCCGGCAACCGAGGGGAAGTAGCCGACGCTCGGCCTTCTGCGGTCAGCGGGACCGTTCTTCGGCCGCGGGCGGACGCATGTGCAGGCCGCACTCGCGCTTGGTGGCGTCTTCCCACCACCATCGACCCGCGCGCTCGTGCTCACCGGGCAGCGTGGGTCGCGTGCAGGGCTCGCAGCCGATCGAGATGAACCCTCGCTCGTGGAGCGCGTTGAAGGGAACCCCATTTTCGCGGATGTACTGCCACACTTGCGCGGAAGTCCACCCAGCCAGTGGATTGAGCTTCACGAGCGGCCCACTGGACGCACCCGAAAATGTCCGATCGTTCTCGACGACGGCAATCGTGGATCGCGTCGCCGGGCTCTGGTCGCGGCGCTGACCCGTGGCCCAGGCCTTAAGCGTCCCGAGCACTCGCCGCAGAGGTTCGATCTTTCGAACTTCGCAGCACTCCCCGTGCCCGTCCTCGTAAAAACTGAAGAGCCCCTTTCGCCGCACCAACGCCTCGAGCTTCGGCGCGTCCGGGGCCAAGATGTCGATTTGCAGGTTGTAACGCCGTCGCACGGCATCGATGAAGCGGTACGTCTCGGGATGCAGGCGTCCGGTGTCGAGGCAGAAGACGGAGAACGGGAGACCCAGGCCCATCTCGCTTGCCATGTGCACAAGAACGACGTCTTCCGCGCCGCTGAACGCGATCCCGAGGGAGCCGCCCCATCGTTCGATCCCCCAGCGCAAGATTTCCGAAGGATGTCGGACGGAGAGCTCGCGCGCCGCGGTCTCGAGGTCCACCGTGTCGGGTCCGTCCACGCGGGCCCGCGCGGGAGCCAGTCGTTCCTGGACGAGCTTGAGGACGCTCTCGAAGACAACAGGCGCACTCTCGCCGTCCTCGACGAGGAAGAAGGGCGCGAGGCTCACGCCAAGCCGGGCTCCGAGCCGCATGCCGGGGGACGCGGGATCCGATTCATCGGCCCATACGACCTCGTCGATCCGATCCCAGAGGCCGCGATTTCGGAGGAGTTCCTCGGCCTGAACGCACTTGCGGCAGGTCTCGCCGTTCGCGAAGCGCTTCTTCACCATCGTGATGTGCATCGGCCAAGACGAGCATAGTGTCTCGGCGCAGCGTGTCACCTGAGCTCCCCGTCGACTCGACGCAGACCCCCGTGCCCCCATCCCGCCTGGTGCGGTGGTGGAATCGGCCCGCGTTCGACGCGGCCGTTCTCTGCGCGCTCAAAGTCGCGGTGAGCGCGTGGATCCTGCGACGTGGCTTCACGCATATTTCCGACGACGACTACGCGCGCACCGTCATCGCTCAACAATTCGCCCACGCGCCGCGGATTGACCCGAGCGGTACGAGCTGGCTCCCGCTGCCCTTCTGGTTGGAAGGAAGCGTCATGTGGCTCGCGGGCCGATCGCTTCGCGTCGCCCGTGTCGTCGCGGTCTCGATTGGCGCCGCCAGCGTCATCGCCCCGTACGCTGCGATGCGCTCGGTGTGCGTGCCGCGTTCGGCAGCCCTCCTGACCGCGGCCGCCGCGATGATGCTTCCTTGGAACGCGTGGCTCGGGGTCGCGACCGTCCCGGAGGGATGGGCGGGCGCCCTCGTCGCGGCGTCTGCCATCGCGATGGGGAACACGCGAGCGAGGCCGTGGGCCGCCGCAGCGCTGGGGCTTGCCTCGCTTTGCCGGTACGAAGCGTGGCCGGCGTGTGCGGTCCTGGCGGCGATTGGATCGTGGCACGCCATTCACGAGGGAGATGCGCGTCACGAGACGACGTGCATGCTCGTCGCGGTCGCGGGACCGCTCGCGTGGATGGCGTGGAACGCTCACGCCCACGGGAGCGCCGTTCACTTCGTCGCACGCGTCAGCGCATTTCGCCACGCGATCGGCGCGGCCGACATCCCCCTGCGCGACAAGCTGCTCGATTATCCGCGCGCGCTCGCATCAGAAACGCCGGAGGCAGCGGCGCTGGGCATCGTCGGCGCGGCGGGGATGATGGCAAGCGCCGCGTTGCGCGCGCGCTGGAAGTGGGCGGCGACGACTTCGGCCGCGATCCTCGCATTCCTCGTCTGGGGAGACGTACAGGACGGAGCGCCCACGCACCACCCGGCGCGGGCTCTCGCGGCGCTTTGGTGGATCCTGATCGGCGGCGGAGTCGACGCGATCTTCCTCTTCGCCCGACGATGGACCCACGAGCGCGGCGTCTGGCGTGTCGGTTTGTCTTTCGCAGGTGCAGCCGTTGGGATTGCTTGGTGCGGCGGGCTGCCGGCGCGATGGGACGCATCCCCGGGACGCAGCGAGTACGAGTCGCGAGAAGTGCAAATGGCGCGTGGCCTCGACATGCGGGCGCGCGGCGTGGCGGCGGCGTCGATCACGCCATGCTCCTTCGAGCATTTCGCGCTCATCGCGGCGTGGGGCGTGCCGGAGGGGGCCGACGTGGAGAAGAGGACGGGGGAGCCACCGAGCAAGCGCTGTCCGACGGTCGTGGAGCGGTGGCCTTGACGATCTCAGATCGTCAGTCAAATCTGTCTGAGTCGGGAACCGTCTAGCGGCGAGCGACAGCAGCCTCGGCGGGCATGCCGGTTGAATGTAACCCACAGATATTGCAATGCGGCCGAAAGCCGTATCTCTTCAGACGACATAATTTTTTCACGCAAGCACGGAAGTTGCGCCGCCGATAAAGCGGAGAAGGAAGTTCATGACCAAGCGCGCGATGCTCTGGGGTGCGGCGGCGGGCGTGCTGCTGTTGTCAGCGACAATCGGCTGCGTCGGCCAGGATTCGACCCCGCCTCCGGAAGGCTCGAACGACCTGTACTCCGTGGCGCTTGCCGTCAGTACGGTGGGCGGCTTGCCTTCGTGCACTTCGGCCTTGGCCGGCACAGTGGCGCACGTCGACTCGCCACCGAGCCTGTGGCGCTGTGCAAGCGGGAAATGGGCTCAGATCTCGTGCGACACGAGTGGCGGCGGCACGGTCGCGTACGCGAGCACGCCTCCGACGCTCTGGGCCTGCGTCCATAGTCGATGGACAGAAATCGCATTACCGGACGCAGGGCCACCCGGGCCGGCGGGGCCGCCCGGTGAAGCGGGGATTACGCCCACGATTACGGTGACGCCCGAACCTGCCGGGAACAACTGCGCGGCGGGCGGGATCCGTGTCGATGTGCAGTCGGCAGGGATGAAGTCCACGTCGTACGTGTGCAACGGGTTGAGTGCCGAGGGAGCGGATGCTGGGGTGGACGGGTCGGACGCGGAGGCGGGACCGAACGCGGTCGAGCAATATGTCGCTCAATACGCACAGGCGTTCTGCAGCGGCCAAGGCAAGTGCTGTCCGGGATACCCGGCCGCGTTCGACCAGGCGTCGTGTGCTGCCGCGTGGAAGACAGTTGGGTGGGAGAACACCCTGCCCTCGAACGCGGCCGCCTATACGGCCGGTCATCTCACGCTGAACGCGTCCCAAGGTGCCTCTTGCCTTTCGGCGCTACAGAATTTCGCGTGCACGACCCTGGGCACGGTCACCGCGGCTCAGTACAGCGCCGTGACGACTGCTTGCCTTGGCGTTTTCAGCGGAACGATTGCGAATGGCTCAAGCGGATGTGTCTCGTCGTTCGAGTGCATCAATGGGTATTGCGATCTGCCATCCGACGGAGGGACCATCGGCACATGCAAGCCGCTGGTTGGCAGCGGACGGCAATGCGCGGCAGGTAGCGACTCGCTCGATCAGATGTGCTCACACGTGGGCACCAACCAGCCCAATCTCTGGTGCAACCGATTGGCTGGGGGCGCGACGGGGACGTGCACTGCGCCCTTCGCCGACGGGATGACGTGTTATGACCCGACGGTCGACGTCAGTTACTATGATGATTACGGGTGCGTCAGCCTTCTGTGCGGCGACGATGGGCTGTGTGGGGATCCCGCGACGTATCCAACCCCGCCGCCCGGATTCTGTGAGAACTGGCCGACAGACGCCGGCGCGGGTGACTGACCGGGGGTATCGCCAAAACCTTCAGTCGGCCCGCAGCGTCGCAAGAATGCTGGATCAGCATCTTTCCACTTTGCATCGTCCCTCGCTCACGCTCTGACCCGGGTCTCCCCGGCTCGTGCACCATGCGAGGCACGCGGCGGCGAGTTCCGGACCACCCAACGACGTCTGGCATCCGTTGTTGCACTTGCAGCAGTGGTCCGCGTTCGGGTCTTGCCGTTTTCCCGCCACGCGCGCGACCGCAGGCGGGGAGGACGCGACGGCGTCAACGGAGCCCATGGGCGCTTCGGACGCTCGGGACGTCGTCTCGTCGCCCCTCCTCTCGCACGCAATAACCATCCAGATGGGAAGCAAGAGCGCGAAGATTTTCATGATCTCGTCCTGATTATGCCCGAACGTTACGGGGTGAAAAGCGGGCGTAGCAGCAGTGACCTGCGTAGCTCACCACACCGGTCCAACACTTCGGAAGGCCGACAATGAACCGTTCCGGACGGGACCTGAAATCGCTGTACTACAGACTCGTCCGGGACGCCTCCAAGCATATCCTCGATAATCTTCAGCGCCGCCTCATCGAGAGCCACATCGAGAATTCGCGACGCTTCCCCCCCTTCGCTGCGAACCTTCGAGACATCGTCCATCCACAGGTGTATCGCGTCGATCCTGGCGAGGTCTGCCAACCATCCCACGACAGTCTTGATAGGCTGTTGGTCAGGAAACCCTTGATGGACGAGGTCGAGCAGCCGCGAACGATCCGGGACGCAAAGAAGAAGCCCAAGGAAAAATCGGTGTTCCGGACGCTTCGATCGCCGCAGGCACAAGGCGATGTGCTTTACGCGGGTCTGCTCGGCGGCGTCCGACTTCAGCGAGTCGATCAGCCCAGCGTGAGACGGCCGAATGCTCTCAAGAAAGTTCAGATACTTTTGGTGAGAGATTCGTTTCATCAAGTGTTTGAGAATTCTAAATGCCACGAAGGAGTCTGCTCGAAGGACTGCTGCGATCGCCATCGGCTCGAATTGAGGGTGGTCGACCTCGTGTAGCATGTCGAGCGTCTGGATTTTCCTTGCCACGGACTCGCTCCTGGCGAAGGGATCGGCTGCGAGCCCGGAGCGCGAATACTCGTACTGAGGTCCGGTAAACGCGTCGATGCCGGTGCGAACGACTACGGATACGGATGGACGGTCGATGTGGAACAATGCGTGCACGAATCCCGATCCCGCGCGAATTGGCCGCACATCGCCCGCGCGGAGAAGCTCGACCGCCAGTAGCTCGAGCTTACCGGACAACAGTTGGTCGCAGTACCGGCGCGAAGGAGTGAAGCAGTACGTACTCTGAATGCTTCGGCCGTCCATCACTTGGAAGGCACCAGAAAAGCAATGCTCGTGAATGGCCGTAGAGCCGTCCACCCAGAAGAGCACGTCGATGTAGAAG
>JBAULD010000530.1:0-1863 GCA_049578005.1 Polyangiaceae bacterium | reverse complement strand
AGACGTAGCCTCGCGCGATGCAGCGATTGGCGAGGGCGCGATGGCGATCGTCGCGCACTTCATCGATCTCCTCGCCACTCTGATTGGGGAGGACCTCGCAATGGCTCTGGTGCGCAAGGTCTGGCCTGCTCTGGAAGAGGAAGAGGAGAAATGACGAAGCCACGCAATCCGACGATCCGTATGCTTCCGAGCGGGGTGCCCGGACTTGACGTCGTGCTCGGGGGCGGCCTGCCCGAGTATTCGTTCAACCTGATCGCGGGCGATCCCGGCGCCGGCAAAAGCACGCTTGCGCAGCAGATTGTCTTCGCGCGAGCCACGGCCGAAGCGCCTGCGCTGTACTTCACGGTGCTTGGCGAGCCGCCGCTCAAGATGCTGCGGCACATGCAGCACCTCGCGTTCTTCGACCAGAAGAAGATTGGCGGAGCGATCCGATTCGTGAATCTCAGCGCCGAGGCAATGGAGCAGGACCTCGGCAGCATCATGAAGCGCATCCTCGCCGAAGTCGAAGAGGTCCACCCCGCAATCGTCGTCGTGGACTCCTTTCGCACGGTCGCCCACACCAGTGGGTCCGAGGCGGAACTACAGATCTTCGTGCAGCGACTAGCGCTTCATCTGACGGGGTGGCAGGCGACGACGTTCCTCGTCGGCGAGTACGAATCCCACGAATCGCACAGCAACCCGATCTTCACGATCGCCGACGGGATCATCTGGCTCTCCCAGATCCTCGAACGAAACGCGTGTGTGCGCCGGATGCAAGTGACCAAGATGCGCGCCTGCGCCACGATGCCCGGCCTTCACACGTTCTCGATTTCGCCTCATGGCATCCGCATCTTCCCGCGCATTCTGTCGCCTACCAAGCCGCGCCGACGCACGGACGTGGCCACCCGCGTATCGACTGGTGTCGCGGGCCTGGACGCGATGATGTCCGGCGGCATTCCCGCGGGTGCATCGGCGCTTTTTGTGGGGCCGTCGGGCACGGGCAAGTCGCTCTTCGCGCGGCACTTCATCGCGGCAGGAGCGGAATCGGGAGAGCCGGGAATCATCGTCGTGTTCGAGGACGACCCGGGGACATACCTCGGCCAGGCGGCGGCCTTCGGGCCCCAGCTGACCACGTTCATCGAGCGCGGCCTCGTCGAGGTCCTTTACCTCAGGCCGTTCGATCTCACGGTCGACGAAGTGCTCGCCGCGGTGCGCCTCGCCGTGGAGCGCAAAAAGGCGCGCAGGCTCGCCATCGATTCTTTGTCCGCGTTTGAGCTCGCACTCACGCCCTCCTACCGAGACGATTTTCGCGAGTCGCTCTTCCGCACGATCTCGGCGCTTACCGGACTCGGTGTCACCGTTCTCATGACGGTCGACATCGTGCAGTCGTTCTCGGAGTTCGGTCTCTCACCGCACATCACGGAGTTCTTGGCCGACGTCCTCATCTTGCAGCGATACGTCGAGCTCGAAGGAAAGCTCGAGAAGGTTCTTGCCGTGGTAAAGATGCGCGCGAGCCGCCACGATGCGAGCGTCCGCCGCTTCACGATCGAGTCCTCCGGCATCGTCGTAGGGGAGCCCGTTCACGGCCACGGCGGGGTCCTTATGGGGGTCCCGCTGATTCGCTGTGAAGGGGTCGCCAACCTACCGGGCTTGACCAGAGATGAAGCCACGCTTTTGCAGAACCTTCATGAGCTAGGCGTGGGGGACGCCCGCGCTCTCGCTCGGCGCGCTGGGCTGAAGGTCTCGGCCTTGACGCCGGTCCTCGAACGCCTTCGGCAATTGCAGTACGTGAGCACGACAAAGCGCAAAGGGATCACCCTTTACCGCGCCAGGATTCCTGAGGATTAGCCCGCGCCCGATCACATCGCGCCGCCAGGACGACGA
>JBAULD010000529.1:0-6772 GCA_049578005.1 Polyangiaceae bacterium | reverse complement strand
GCGGAGGTGGTGACCAGGTGGCTCGAGCGGATCGGGGCCAGCGACCCGGGCGTGGTCATCAAGAACGGCTCTGGCCTCTTCGACGCCAACCGGGTTACCGCTTGGACGACGGTCCAGCTCCTCCGGTGGGCCTGGCGAGACCCTTCGGTCCAGCCCGAGTTCGTCGCGCAGCTCGCCGTCGGAGGCGTGGACGGCACGCTCCACAAGCGCTTTCGGGGCGAGCTGACCAAGCGTCACGTCCGCGCCAAGACCGGCACGCTGGACGACGTCATCGCGCTCAGCGGTTACCTGCTGCGCGACGGAGGCCGAGGCCCGCTCGCGTTTTCGATGCTCTTCAATCGCGTCGGCGGCAAGCAAGACGCGGCGAGGCACGCCGCCGATCGCTTCGTCGAGCTCATCGCGAAGCAGATGCGTTAGGGTGACGCACGAAGCACGCGTCTTTTCACTCCGGCCGCAGCTACGCGTTCATCAGGGGCCGCCGTGATAGACGGCGTCGCCGATGGCCCAGACATCGCACGGCCCGCTGCTCCACACGCTCGCTAGGTCGGCCGTCGTGGGAATCACAACCGACGACCACCGAGAGCCGTCGAAGTGCAGCACCGTTCCCATGTCTCCCACCGCCCAGACGTCGCTCCGCGAGGAACCCCAGATCCCGCGAATGGTCGCCGAAGCGGGCGTGGAGACGAGGGTCCAGCTTGCGCCGTCGAAATGAAGCATGTTCCTACCGGTGGCGGAGACCCAGACGTCGCTCGTGGAGCTCGCCCAGATGGCGTAAAAGCAAAGTCCGCTCGGGGGATTCGTCGAAAGGCACCCTCCGCCATCGAAGCCGAGGGCCGTGAGGTCCGAGGTGGCAAAGGTGCCCGACGGAGTGTGGTGGACGAGCGAGTAACCCGACAACCAGAAGTCCGACGGCGCGCCGCCGCCGAGACGGCCGGAGACCAAATCCGTCAAATCACTCCAGGATCCGGCCTCCCAGTGACCGAGATAACCGGCGGTGGTCTCGCTCCCCCACACATCGTCTGGCCCAGATCCCCACAGCGAATTGATTTGGCGGTCGCCGCCGGCGTGGATTTCATTCCACGTGCTGCCGTCCCAGCGGAAGATCCGGCCGGAGTCCCCCTGACCATTCGAATCGTAGCATGCCGCGAAGAACACTTCGTTTGGCCCAGCAACCCACAAGGCCGTCATCGATGCGGGCCACTCCGGTCCAATGACACACGGCGGGCTGCTGGGGGGCGTCGTGGCAATGTCCATAAGACTCCACGAGACCCCGTCGCCTCGCATGATCCCATGGTTCGTGACGACCCAGATGTCGGTCGGGCCGGAGCCCGAAATCGCGGTCCCACCGGGCGATCCAGGCACCTTCGACCAAGTGACGCACCCGTTCGAACCCTCGGCGTCGGCGTCGGCCGCGTTACCAGGGCCATCCCCTGCTGCGTCCAGGCCTGCGTCCGCATCCCCCGTTGCTGCGGGCGAGGAATCTGCGTCCGAGGCTTCCCCTGTTGTGTCTTCGGCCGAGTCGGAGAGCCCGTCCGTCGATCCATCCGCGGACGCGTCTCCGCCGGCGACATCGGCGCCCACCGACGAATCGACGGGCGTCCACGCGTCCTGATCGGCGCCTTCGGTGGCGACATCGGCGCCCATCGACGAATCGACGGGGATAGACGCGTCCTGGTCGCCGCCCGCTCCCGGTGAGGTCGACGTGCGACCGCATGCCCACGGGGCAAAAAGCGCGATCCCGCTGGCCACGAGGCTCGCGCCGGCCTGCGCCCGGCGTCGAGTTCCGGCACTTCGACTGTTCTCCCGCGGCCCCGCCATCGTCCCCTCGCACTCCGAGGCCAACGTTTCCACGCCCGGCCGTCGATCGCAACTCGGGCGCTGCTCGCCCGCTCGACCGAGATAGCGAGGGCAGGTGACCCGGCTAGGAGTCGCGGCCGCTACCCAGCGCTTGCCGGATCGCCTCGGCGTCGGCCTGATCTTTCAGCCTGCCGTGCTCCTTCATGCGAAGCAGGCCCTCGAGCGACACCACGTTGATTCCGTCGATGCGTGACCGATACGGCAAAAGGTCCTGCCAGGTCAGGCCGGACGCCGAGTTCATGACGTCCACCGTGAACTCGTCGTTGATGCGGATCGCGTAGAGCTCTTTGTGCAGCGTGTCGTCGCCCGCGAGCTCCTTGGCCGCGCCGTCCGGCAGGTCGGAGAGCGCCCGCACCCAGCGGCGGGCGTTCTCGAGGGTCGGCTCGACCAGGATGTCCACGTCTTCGGTGAGTCGCACGATGCCTTGCAGCGCGAGGGCGTAGCCGCCGATGAGCGCGTATTCTACGTGCTCTCGTTCGAGGAGGTGGGCGACGCCGCGCACATCTTCAAACGTCGCTGCACGCGTTCGCGTATCCATCGCTCCTGGTCCGCGTTGGCCTCTTCCTGGCTTCTGTAGCGGAATACACCTTTCTCCGCGCCGCCGCCAAACGCGAGCACGAGGGCGTCGAGACCGCGCCGATCCCCGGAGCCGTGGGCGCGCTTTCCGATGACTCGCATCTCTTGCAGCCTGCCACGGGTAAGGGACAAGGCAAGTCCTTGCGGCGCTCGAATCGCTTGACCGCCGAAGGCGGCCTGCGGTCTTACATTCCTCCGTGAGCAGCCAGAGCGTGCCCGGCGGCGTGGTGCACAAGCTGCCCGCAGACCTGCGTGACGCGCTCATTGCGAACGCCAAGGCACTCGCGGCCTGGAGGGACATCACGCCCTTGGCGCGCAACGAGTTTATCTGCTGGGTCGAGGATGCGAAGCAAGCGATGACGCGACAGCGCCGCATTCGCAGGACGCAGGAGGAGCTGGAAGAGGGCCAGCGCCGGCCCTGCTGCTGGCCTGGCTGCAAGCACCGCGAGCGCACCGGTGCGTGACGGCGCGAAGTGGTCCCTCTGGCGCACCTGACCGCGGACGCGCTCGCCGTGCGGCGAGACTCGTGGCATGGACGGAAAGTAGCCGCTGGCGTCACGCCGACGGAACGGAGGAGGTCATGCAAACGGCCTTGATCACGGGCGCTTCGCGAGGCATCGGTCGTCGCGTGGCCGAGCGGCTCGCCGAAGACGGGATTCGCGTGCTCATGGCCGTGCGGCGCATCGAAGACGCGCCGCGGCTGCCGAACGGCGAGGCGCTCGCGCTCGACGTCGCGTCGCCTTCGAGCATCGCGGCCCTCGTGAACCAGCTGTCGGCGCGCCGCGAGCGGCTCGACGTCCTCGTCCACAACGCGGGCGTGTACGAGGCGCCGCGCCGAGAAATCTGGAACGTGAATGTCCGCGGACCGTGGCTCCTCACGCGCGGCCTGACGCCACTGCTCGAAAGCGGCGCGCGCGTGGTGATGGTCACGAGCGGGATGGCCCAGGGTGCCGCGGACGCGGCGCTCCAGAAGCGGCTCGCGGCGATCGACGTCGAGGGCGACGGATTCGCCAAACTCGCCGATGAAGCCCCCGGTGGGTACGGCGCGAGCAAGGCTGCGCTCAACCGCATGGCGGAGCTCTTCGCCAGGGAGCTTGCGCCGCGCGGAATCAAGGTCAACGCGATCTCGCCGGGCTGGGTGCGCACGGCGATGGGCGGCCAGGGGGCCCCACGGTCGATCGACCAGGGCGCGGAGTCGGTGCTCTGGGGCGCACGGCTCGGCGCGAACGGGCCGAGCGGCGGGTTCTTCGAGGACGGACACCCGCTCCACGCCTAGTCGATGTCCTGTCGGTTCCGGCGGCCCTCCGCGTCTCTCGGACTTGGGTTCGCGGCCGGCTCGATTACCTGCCCCGTCGCGCCGCAAGAGCCGCAGCGGCGGCGAGCTTCTGTTTCGCCTGCCAAGGCGGGCCAATCGATCGGCCCATCGCCCGCAGGAAGGCGTCGACATCTTCAAGGCCGAGCGCTGCCGCGGCGTTCAGAAAAACGCTTTCACGCTCGTACCAGCACACGGTCCAACCGCGTGCCTCGGCTGCGGTTGCCAGCGCCTCGCGATACATGACCGAGTCGGCGACATTCGCCGCCCGACTGTCGGTGATCCGCTCCTCGGTCGTCGGTGGAAGCTCCGGGCACGCACGGATTCCGATGGTCGCAATTTGCGCGGGCACCGCCGCGGCCAACCGCTCGAGGCCCTCAGTCGCGCCGCGCACTGCGGCTCGGCGCACTTCTTCGACGAGCGCCACGGCGTCGGCCAGTGAAATCGCCCGGGACCACGAGCTGTTCAGGTAACGGCCCACCGCCCACGACCCTTCGTGATGATACGGGTGCGTCGGTAGACCGCGCGTGAGATCGATTCGGCGGCGATCGAGGAGCTCACCGCCGGACCCGACGGTGACGAGCACCGCCGAGTTGCCGTGTTCGGCGACTCCGACCGCCGCCGCGTGATTCAATCGCGCCTTCGCCAAGCGACCTCCGCTCGACCCGAATCTAACGTTGAACGGGCATCTTGGGATATCCCTCGGTCGTCCGCTCTTCGAGGGTCCCTTCCGCGACGGCGTTCACGCGCGCGCGAAGAAACACCCTCTCCGCGTCGTTCCGCGCCAATCCGAACGCTCGCTCGAAGTGCCTCTTTGCGTCGCTCACGCGCCCGAGGCGAAGCGAGAATTCGCCGAGCGCGGCATCGAGGAAGGGGTACCGCGCCAACTCGTCATTCGTTCGGATCGCGACGAGTTCCTCCCAACCCTTCTCCGGACCGAATGCCTCTCCCAGCGCGATCGCCCGGTTGAGGGCAACGATAGGGGACGGGGCGCGAGCGAAGAGGGCGTCGTAGAGCCGAGCGATGGCCTCCCATTGGGTCTCGCTCGCGCTGGGCGCCAGCGCATGGTGCGCGGCGATGGCCGCTTCCAAGTGGTAGGTTGAAACGTCGTCGCCCGCTGCGCCGCGATCGAGAAGCTCGAGCCCCACGCGGACGAGCCCCTTGTCCCAGCGCGTTCGATCTTGGCCCGCGAACGGGAGCAACGCGCCGTGCTCGTCGCGCCGTCCCGGTAGGCGCGCCGCGTGAAGGAAGACAAGCGCTGCCAGGGCCAGCGAAGACGGTCGACTCGTCCTCGGGTGCTCCGCCAGCAGGAGCGAAAGTCGCATCGCCTCACGGCACAGGTCTTCGCGAACGACGTCGGACGGCGAGGCGCTGTGGTACCCCTCGTTGAAGAGGAGGTAGATCGCCCTTTGAACGGCATCGAGCCTGGCTTCGATTTCACCGCTCTCGAGCGATACTGGAGCGAGCGAGTGACCGAGAAGGGCGCGACCGCGCTGGATGCGCTTTTCGATCGAATCGGGGGACGCGAGAAGCGCGGATGCGATCTCGTCGATGCCGAAACCGCACAGGACGCGCAGGATGAGGGCGATGCGAGACGCTTCGGGGAGCCGCGGCTGCGCGAGGGTGAACATCATCGCGAGCTCGTCGCTGCGATGCGGGTCCCGCTCGAAGAACTGGCTGACCATCGGAACGAGGGTCCACTCGCTTTCGACGTACCGCGCCAGCTCCGGGACGGCCAGATTCCTCGTTCGCTCACGGCGCAACGAATCGATGGCCCGATTCTTTGCGACGGTGGTGAGCCACGCCGACGGCTCGGCAGGAACCCCCTCGATCTTCCAGACCTCGAGTGCTCGGCAGAGCGTCTCTTGCGCGATGTCCTCGCAGGTCGCGAGGTTGCGTGCGCCGAAGACGCGGCCGAGCACCGAGACCAGCCGCCCGAATTCGTGGCGAAAGAAGTGAGGATCGAGGACCGTCACGTGGACCTAGGGGAACACGTGACCGCGCGCTCCGCCACGTCGCGCGATCACATCTTCATGATCGGGCGGACTTCGACGGCCCCGCCGACGTTGAAAATCGGGCAGCCGTGCGAGAGCTCCACCGCCTGATCGAGGGTCGCCGCTTCGACGATCGAGTAGCCGCCGATGACGTCTTTCGCTTCGGCAAAGAGCCCGTCCGTCACGGTTCGCTTGGAGCCGCTTACGAGCTTGCCGCTCCGGTCGAGGGGGTGCCCCGCGGACCTCAAGACCCCTTTGTCGCCGAGCTCTTTGAGCCACGCCATCCAACGCCCCATCTGCTGCTGCATTTGCTCGGGGGAAAGCCTCTCGCCGTTTCGGTACAGGAACAGGAATTCGCTCATGATGGTCTCCTTGCCGGGTTTCGCATGGAAGACGCCCGAACCGAGGTGCGGCGGACACTTATTTTCTTGAGGTAGAGAATCGTCCGGAGGCTCCCCGCTTATCAGCAGCGTGCGGATTCCGCGGCGAAGGTGTCGGAGCCGCATCGGCAACCAAAGCCTTGAATCAACCGCTGTGGAGGCCCCCATCGATCACGACGGCCGCGCCGGTGAGGTACGTGGTGCGGCAGGTCAAGAGGAATTCGACGACCTCCGCGACTTCGTCGGCGTTGCCCAGTCGCCGCACGGGAATACGCGGGACCGTGAACCGCTCCAGCATGGCGCGGTTGGGCGCGGTCATCGACGTGTCGATAAAGCCCGGTAGCACTGCGTTTACGGATATTCCGGCGTCGGCAAGCTCGCGCGCGTGAGATTGCGTCATGGCGACGACCCCCGCTTTCGACGCGGCGTACGCCCCCGCGAGCGCAGCACCGTCGAGCGCTGCTGCCGAGGCGACGTGAACGATACGGCCAGCCCGGCCGCGCGCCATGAGTGCCCCGAACGCGGCGGTCGCGAGAGCCACGCCCTCAAGGTTTACGCGTAGAATTCTCTCTACTGCCGGTGGGTCCCAGCGTAGGGCCGGAGTTTGGGCGAAAATGCCCGCGCACGTGACCATCGCGTCGACGCGGCCGAAC
>JBAULD010000528.1:0-6201 GCA_049578005.1 Polyangiaceae bacterium | reverse complement strand
CCCCCACCCTATGCGTACGGACGACCCCTGCGAAGACGCGCGTACGTGCTCGAGCGAACGCACGCGCCAACCACCGCCTTGTGGCTGGGGGGTAGCGGGGGCCTCATCGCGTACAGCGGCGGTCTTTACATCGATCCGTTCAGCACTTCCGGAGTAGAGACGACCGGAAACTTCGTCCGCAACGGCGCCGCGCTCCAGGCCGACATCGGCGTGCGCCTCGCGCGACGCTACATCCCCTACGTCGCGCTGGAGCTCGGATTCGTCGGGGCGGGTCGCCGCTTCGATGGCACGCCCACCAGCGCTTCGACGTCCTTCCTCGGCGTGGGCTTTCGCTATCTCGCGGGGGACGTCGACTCGGTCTCGTTCGCGAGCGACATCTCCTTCGGATGGCGGAAGTTTCAGGTTTCGAACGGTAGCGGCACGTGGAGCGCGAGCGGGCTGGAGCTCTTCCGCCTGGGGTTCGGTGCCGACATCCGGCTGAGCACCCGCACCACGATATCGCCGATGATCACCCTTTCGGGCGGGACACTGACGGACACGAGTGGCAACGTCCAGTTCACCCCCAACCAGCCCGACGGCGAGACGCAGCCGCTATTCACCGGCGGAGGGCCCATTCCGTCCGACGCGCAGCAGACGTATTTCGCCCTCGTGTTCGGCTGCGGCGTGCACGTCGACCTACTGGGGGACTAGATCGAGCCGGCGAGATCTGCCCTCGAGGAGCGGGCGCAGTGCCTCGAGAGCGTGCGCGCGGTGACTTATCCGATTTTTCTCCGTGCGTGAAAGCTGCGCCATGGTGACCGCCATGCCCTCGGGGACGAAAAGTGGGTCGTAGCCGAAGCCGCCCGCCCCGCGCGGCGCGACCGTGATCGTGCCCTGGCACGCCCCTTCGACCGTCCGAACGCCGGGCGAGTGTCCGTCCACGAGCGCGAGCACGCAACGGAAGCGCGCACGGTAGGGCGGCGGCTTGCCCGAGCGCGCGAGCGCTTCCAGCAGCGCGGCGCAGTTCTCGGCGTCGGTCGCGTCCTCTCCGGCGAAGCGCGCGCTGCGCACCCCCGGGCGTCCGCCGAGCGCGTCCACCTCGAGCCCCGAGTCGTCGGCGAGCGTCAGCATCCCCGTGGCGTGGCCCGCAGCCCTCGCCTTCTTGGTCGCGTTCTCTGCGAACGTGTCGCCGTCTTCGACCACGGCGGGGACGCCGGCAACCACATCGCCGAGGGCGTGCACATCGACAGGCAAACCCGCAAGGAGCAGCCGCAGTTCCTCGAGCTTGCCCCGGTTGCTCGTCGCCACGACCAGGGCGATTCGTTCGGGTCGCACAATCTCCGGGTCCTTCATGCGGCGGGTCTTTTTGCGCTCGTCGCCGTCTTACGCCACCGGAATCTTGAGAGCGACGCCGCCGGCGGCCAGCACGTCGCGCTGCAGCTGCGAGAGCTTCGCGATCCCCGCGAGCGCGAGATCGACCATCGCATCGATTTCGCGGCGCTCGACCGGCTCACCCTCGGCCGTACCTTGCACTTCGACGATTTTGCCGGTCGCCGTCGCGACCACGTTCAGGTCGACCTGTGCCCGCGAATCTTCGACGTAACAAAGGTCGAGCGCGTTCCCGAGCCCGGTGAGGCCACCGACGCTCGTCGCCGCGACGGACTCGCGAATCGCCCGCAGGCCGCCGATCTTGGCGAGCGCGAGCGCCAACGCCACGAACCCTCCGGTGATCGACGCCGTGCGCGTCCCACCGTCGGCCTCGAGCACGTCGCAGTCCACGACGATCGTCCGGGGACCGAGCCTCTCCAGGTCCACGGCCGCGCGGAGGGCGCGTCCGACGAGTCGTTGGATCTCTTGGGTTCGCCCGCTCGGCGCCTTCCCTCGTCCGTCGCGTTCTTGCCGCCGCGCGTTCGCCCGCGGGTGCATCTGGTACTCGGCGGTGAGCCAGCCTTGATTTTTGCCTTCGAGGAACGGAGGCACCTTCTCGTCCACCGACGCGGTGCAGAGAATGACCGTTCCGCCGGCTCGATAAAGGACGGAACCTTCGGACGGGCGATGAAAGCCGAGGATCATCTCCACGTGGCGAAGCGCGTCGAGGGGGCGGCCATCGATACGGGGCATGGGGTGCGGGGTCTTAGCATGGCCCTCACCGGGCGTGCGCCACAGCGCTCGGCAGACGGACGGTCTTGGCCGGTGCGATCGGCAGGGCCACGCGGAAACGTGTGCCTCCGCCCTCGCGCGGCTCGCAGGTCACGGTCCCGCCGTGCGCTTGCACGATGTGCCGCGTGATCGCGAGCCCGAGTCCGGTGCCTTCCCCCTTCGTCGAGAAGAACGGATCGAACACGCGCCCGCGGATCTCCTCGGGGATGCCGCCGCCGCGGTCGTCGACCTCGACCACGACGCCCATCCCTTCCGCCATCACGTGTACGTCGATTGGGCCCCCCCGCGGCATGGCCTCGCGGGCGTTGCGCAGCAGATTGAGCAGCGCTTGCCGGAGCTGGCCATCGTCGAACAGTGCTGGGGGCAGCGGGTGGGCGACGTGGAGCTCCACCGTGCACCCCTCGCGCTCGATCTCGGGACGGGCGAAGTCGACGATCTCGCGCACCGCCGCCGTGACGTCGTCGGCTTCCATGCGCGGCTGAGGCAATCGCGCCACGCCCAGGTATTCTTCGCTCAGCTGCTCCAGCCGCTGCACTTCGCGCTGGATCGCCACGAGGAGGCTGTTTACCTCGGCCCGCTTCGTCCCTTCGTGGCCTCCGAGGGTGTCGAGCTCCTCGGCGAGTAGCTCCACGTTCAGGCCCATCGCCGACAGGGGATTGCGGATCTCGTGCGTGACGTGGGCCGCCATCTTGCCGATGGCCGCGAGCCGCTCGTTCGATAGCGCGAGCGCCTGGGCGCGCGCGAGGCCCGACACCATCTTTTCGAACGCCGCCTCGAGCTGCCCGATCTCGTCATCGCTCGTCTCTACTTCTCGCGCCGTCAGGTCGCCTCGTGCCACGGCGCGCGCGCGCTCGGTCACGCGCGCGAGCGGCGCCAGCAGACGCCGGACGTGGATCGAGACGACGACGCCCACGGCGAGCGTGAGGGCCGCGAGGACGGCGAGCGCCCAGATGGATCGCAGCTCCCGCTCGCGGGCCTCTGTCGAGAGGGCGTCGATCGAGGCGGATACGCGCCCCGCCAGCACGCGCAGTCTCTTGTCGGCGTCGTGCTCGAGCGCGCCGAGAGAAACGATGGTGCGGTTGATGGCATCGCGGTCGCCCCCGGCGAAGGCCGCGAACAGGCGCTCGAACAATGCCGGATCGGTCTCCAGCGCGGACTCGACCGCGTCGAGCTCCGCTGCGAGCCGCGGCGCGAGCGTCCGCGTCGAGTCGCTTCCGACGGAGGGGAGCGTTTGGGTCATCGCCGCTCGCGTCTCGACGAACATCGTGCGGCGTGCGCCCGACAGCGTCTCGAGCAGCGCGCGGGTGGACCCGGGCTCTCGTTCGTCCGGGATGCCGTCGACGAGCGTCGACAGCGTCGTTTGGGCGGCGCGCAGCTGCGCCAGGCGCATCGCGACCGGGACGTACCCGCGCGCGAGTTCCACGCTGTCGTCGGCGGCGCGACGCTGTGCGACCACCCCCAACCCGAGTGTGACCGCGAATGCCGTGCCCGTGAGGGCAAACGAGAAGAGCACGCGGCGCGCTACGGTCGAGCGGGGTTTCGGCTGGGAAGGGGGGAGCAATGCGCCTTTCAACTTAGAGCGCGGCCTTGAATTGGGCATCCGTAGGTCAAGCCATCGTTTTCGTTGAACAATATCGCGCAAGGCCTTACCGCGCGCCTTTTATGGTTGGCGAAGCGTCGCGTCCAATCGTCGGCGCGTCTTTTCTCGTTGGCGAAGCGTCGCGTCCAATGGTTCGCGCGTCTTTTCTCGTTGGCGAGGTGTCGCGTCCAAGGGTTCGCGCGCCCTTTCTCGCCGGAAAAGCGTCCGGTCCAAGCGGTCGCGGTCCCGTTTCAATTGAAGATGTGTCGCGCCGAATCGTCCGCGCGTCTTTTCTCGTTGGCAGGGTGTCGCGTCCCTTTGTCAGCGCGCCTTTGTTCATTGGAAGGGCGTCCGGTCCAACCGTTTTCGTGACGTTTCTCGTTGAAAATGTCTCTTTTCCAGTGGTTCGGGGAGAGCTTCCAATCGAGGAGGTGGCTTTGTCTTTTTGGCTCTCGAGCCGACCTTCGGAGGCTCGGGCGATGCGCCCCCGGAACGGTGAAGTCCGGGGCACGTCCGTCCCTCCTCGACCTTAATCGGAAAGGGCGCGATTCGGTCGCGAGGTTTTTGCGCCCAGCGGAAGCAACCGGGCGATGGGTCGCGCGCGATGGGGAGAGAGCCGCCAGGACCGCCAAGGACGCCAGGGTCAGAGAGATGGACATCCGGGGTCCCCGGCCAAGAGGTCCGCGAACACGAACCCGTCGCGCTCGACGATCTCGCCCGCCCGAAGCGCGATCGTCCGCTGGAACATCGGCCCGCCGTACGCGAACGTGTGAAACTCGCCGCGCTCTCTGCAGGGGTCGACCGAAGGCGGCAGCTCCTCGAGCAACGCCGCGTCGAACTCCCGGCCGGCAAACGCGGGAGCGAGTTGCTTCGGGTCGACGCACGTCAGGCGCGCGCGAAGGCCCCCGGCAATCATTTCGCGCGAGAGGTCGTTCGTCGGGGTTCCCCAGATCGGAAAGATCGGCCGCAGCCCCGTTCCGGACAACTTCGCTTCGCGGTACCGGCGGATGTCTTCGAGGAACAAGTCGCCAAACGCGGCCACGGTAATCCCGGCGTCGCGCGCGCGCTCGAGTGCGACGCGCATCGCCGCCTCGTACTCGGCGTTGCTGCACGGCGACGGAATCGGGACGGTCCAGAGCGGGACGCCCGCTGCCTCGGCCTGGGAGCGCAGGAGCTCGGTGCGCACCGCGTGCATCGCCACGCGATCGTGAACTTCGTTGACCGTGGTGAGAAGCGCCACGACGTCGACCGCCGCATGCTGCCGAAGCACGTGGAGCGACCACGCGCTGTCTTTTCCGCTGCTCCACGACAGAAGCGCCTTGGGTCGCGCGCTCATTTCCGACCTCCTGGTTGACGCATCGGTCCAAGACGATGCAAGACCGTGCCGAGGACCGCCAGGTGCACCGGATCTGCGAGGCGCGTCGAGGCGCGTTATGCAATCGACTGGAATCGGCCTCCATTGACCGTCTGTCCCGGACCTCGCGACGCACGTGGTCGATGTTCCGCTGCCTTCAAGGGCCTTTCCCAGCACGGCGGCGGCGCTTCGTGTCCGGATCCGGAGCGCTCGCGCGTCTTTTCCCTGGGGCCTGAGACTCGTTGACCACGCCGCTCGATTTTTCTGACGCCTATGCTCGCTTCTTGCCGCCCATCCTGGCCAAGTGCCGCCGTTTGCTGGGGTGCTCGTCCGCCGCGGAGGACGTCGCGCAGGAGGCGTTCCTGCGACTGTGGAAGTCCGGCGTGGGTCGCGAGAACGACGCTCGCGCAATCGTCGCATGGCTCTATCGAACGTCCACGCGATTGGCCATCGACCTGCTTCGGGATGGGTACAAGGTCGGGGCGCTGGACGTTGCCGCCCACGATCTGCCGTGCTCGATCGATCTCTCAGCGAGCACGGACGCGAGGGCCGCGATTGTGGCCCTGGTCAGCACCGTCCCGGAGGGCGAACTCGCCGCCGCGGTCCTGTGCCGCGTCGACTGCCTCCCCCAACCGGAGGCGGCAATCGTCTTAGGGGTGTCTGAGCGAACCGTCCGGCGAATGCTGGCGCGGTTCGACGAACGGATCTGTTCGTTGAAGAAGGAGTTTTCGTCATGACGACCGGGGAACGCACGCACGTGTCTGCCTTTGCGCTCGACGTATTCTGGGCCTCCGGACGATCCGGCGATCCCACCATCGACGGGCACGTCGCGGCCTGCGCGCGTTGCCGAGCCTATCTCGAGTCCCTCGATGCGCTTCGAAACGACCAGGGATTCGCCGCGGCGCCCCCCGGATGGCCGGAGCGATCGGTGCGCGCGCGGACTGTGCAGGCCATGCCCTGGCTGGCGGCCGGCGCTCTTGGACTCGCGGCATGCGTGGCGCTCCTGGTACGCGAAAAGCGCGTGACCCCGGTCGACTATCTCGCCGCAAAGGGAGCCCCGGGTGTTGAAGTTCTCGTGCATCGGGCCGGAGAGACGCACCTGTGGGACGGGCGTTCCGCGGTGCGTCCC
>JBAULD010000527.1:0-2460 GCA_049578005.1 Polyangiaceae bacterium | reverse complement strand
ACCGAGGGCCGACACGCGGTACCGCCCGAGCGTGTCTCCCGCCACCGCGCCGCACGGATCTACCGGTCGGCCCGCGTCGGTCCCCCCCGAGGCATCCAGCGTTTCGCCGCCTCCGCCCGAGTCTTCGGCGAGCGATCCGCTCGTGGCTCGACCGCCCTCCGGCCGGCCCAAAGTTCAACTCGAGAGAGACAATCCCTGGCCGTGAACCCCCTTTCGGAGGGGAAGTCGATTCAGCGCGTCAGGATGTCGATCCGGGCAGGCGGCTCGCCCATCTTGAGTGGGGTTCCGCCCGAGCTCGGGAGGAAAGCAAGCGCCCCCGGACGTCATGACGCCGTCGGCCCGGACCGCTTCGCGTCCGCAAGGCAAAGAGGCAGTCGTTACCGGGAATTTCCGGGTCCGGTGCCCAGGCGCCTGCCGGACGGACGGTCGGTCGACGCTCGCCGCGCTTTCCAGCACGCGCCGCAGCACCACTCCATCACCGTTTCTCCGCCGACTTGCCGAGCCTGGACTCGCCAGCCATGACCGATGGCCGTGTAGCTCGTATCCGCCTCCGGCGGACTCGCTCCACAATCCACGCACGTTTCAGGCTTCATGGCGATCCCCGCGACGTTTCTTTCGAATCGGCTGTACGATCCATTCCTTTGACGCAATAGGCATACCAGCTGCGAACCTTGGCTTCTAGGGTCTTCTGTTTCCGGGTCTTGCGGGAAATAAGCGTGATCGCGACGAGTCCAATGTTCCAATGTAGTGGGTGCGCGCGCGACCACCGTGGACACCTGCGCCACGAAGAGTGGCGCGGTTGTCCAGCCCCACAGCCCGTCAGCGAGCGGGGCTATCCGCCGCAATCGCCGGCGCGCGCACCCTGGTCGCCGTGAAACGCAGGCGAACGTAGTCCGCGATCCATGTCCCGCCCGCATCTCGGAGTTGCGGCTCGAGCGCGGCGCGAACCTCCTCGAGATACGCGCGGCGTGCCTCCGGAGGGAGCGCCCTCGTGAAGCTCTCCCCGAACGTCTCGAGCCAGCCCGTGACGTCGCCGGGCAACGGGGTCGGTCTCGGAAACAGCACCATCGAATCGACGCGGAAGCCGGCGCGTTCCAGGCGCGACGCGTAGTCGCCCGGTGTGGGGAAGTACCACGGGACACGCGACTCGCCGTCGATGCCGCGCCGCCGGAGCGCCGCGACGAGCGCGTTTCGAATGGTCTGAACGCAACCCTGTCCGCCCAACTCCCCGACAAATCGCCCACCGGGCTTGAGCGCGGCGTGCACGGACGCGAGGACATCGTCCGCCCGCTTCATCCAATGGAGCGCCGCATTGCTGAACACGGCGTCGAATTCGGCGGAAAAATCGAGCTTCTCACCGTCGGCGACGCGCGCGTCGAGTCCGAGCCGCCGGGCGGCGGCGACTTGCTCGGGGCTGGAATCCACGCCGACGACCTGACAGCCGAGCTGGGAGAGCTTGAGCGTCAGTACCCCGTCCCCGCACCCGAGGTCGAGAATCCTCTCGGCCGGCTTCGGCGCGAGCAGCTCCACGAGAGACGCTCCCAAGTCGGCGACGAATCGAGCGTTTTTCGCGTAGCGCTCCGGATTCCACGATTGGGCGGCCATCATTCGGGCTTAGCCATGGCGCCGCGCTTTTCAAGCGAGCCTCTCTTCCAACGAGCAAAGCGTCTTTTCGATTCGGTAGCGCGTCGTTTTCCTTTCGCGTCGCGACGCGTTCAATTGGAAGGGAGGCAGTTTCGATTGGCTCTGCGACGAATTCAATTCGAAGCGCGGCGTTTCCCATTGGCGAGGTGACGAGTTCAAGTCGAAATGCGGCGCGTTCGCTTGGCAGCGAGACCTGCTCGATTGAACGGGTGACTTTTCTTGTTGGCAACGCGGCGTCACCGGTTGGCAAAGCGTCTTTTCTTGTTGGCAACGCGGCGTTTCCGGTTGGCAAAGCGTCTTTTCTCGATAGGAACGCGGCGTTTCTGGTTGGCAACGCGTCTTTTCTCCTTCGGCAAGCCTCTTTTTCGAGGGTCGCGGCGTCATGTGCATGAAAAGACGTCGTTTTTCCCGAGGGCAGCCTACCGTGGAGGCTCCGGGGTACTCCCCGTTCGACCTTCCGACGTCCGCGCAGCCGAGACAGGGCCCCGATCCCGCACGCTACACTGCGTCCCCGTCGTGCCCACGCGCCTTCTCTACCTCGTCCGCCATGGCGAAACGGACTGGAACGCCGCCGAGCGATGGCAGGGCCACACCGACATTCCGCTCAATGCTACGGGGCGTGCGCAGGCGCGCGCGGTCGCGCACACGCTGCGATCGCTCGGCCTGGGCGGGATCGTCGCGAGCGATCTGTCGCGCGCGCAGGAAACCGCGCACATCGTCGCGGCCGAACTGGGGATCCGCGTCGCCTACTTCGACGCCGCCCTGCGCGAGCGCTCGTTCGGCTGTTTCGAAGGGCTCACGCGCGAGGAGTGCGAT
>JBAULD010000526.1:0-2139 GCA_049578005.1 Polyangiaceae bacterium | reverse complement strand
ACGACTGGATGAGGGCCCGTCGGTAGGTGATTCGTCACGAGTATCCGCGAGAGCGTTTGCCTCTGCGTGCACGCGGGGTCCGAGAGGACGGCCGCCACGGCGGCTAGCGTCTTGTCGCGTTCCGCGTAGAGCACGTGAAGGATCGCGCCGCAGAGCAGGGCATGGGCGGCGGTCTGCCAGTGGTCGCGCGTCTCCCTCTCGCCCGTCGGGTCGACGAGGATGTCGGCGACGTTCTGGGTATCGCGGACCTCCGAGAGGCCCTTTCGGATTTCGAGCAGCGGATTGAAGCGCACCGAATCGAATGGACGTCGGCTCGAACCGCCACGTCCGGCTGAACTGCCGCCGCCAGCCGGCCGTCAGCGCCCAGTTCTCCTTCTTAATGTCGTAGACGAGGACCGAGTGGGGCCATGAGAGGAGCGTGGGGATGACCAGGCCCACGCCCTTGCCGCTCCGCGTGGGGGCGAAGCAGAAGACGTGCTCGGGGCCATCGTGGCGCACGAGCGCTCCCAGGCGCCTTGAGGTCACCCGCGTTCTGCCGGCCGAATCGAGCGTGGTGCGAAACTCGGCGTCGCCCGTTTGGCAGAGGACCACGCCCGCGCTTTGCAAGAGACCTGCACGCTTCATCTCCGCGGTCGTCGCCCAGCGCGAGCTACCGTGTGCGCGGCTACTGGCTGAAGGCTTGCGGCGCAGCGCCGCCATCGCGGCCACGCCCGCACCGGCGAGGGCGGCGAGCGATGTCATGGCACCGGCGTTGCGAAACACGATCGGAGCACGCGGCGCGTAGAGCCGGCCCCAGACGATCCACTGCCATGGAGCATAGAGGCGCTCGTCGCCGAGCGTCGCCCACGGGGTACCGAGCGCGGGCGCGTACGCGAGCGCCGACGCGACGTACTGGGTGGCGAACCAGCATCCGCCAACCGAGAGCACCAGCACGGCCACGACTGCCAAAAACCGCATCCGCTTCCTCCACGCGCGGGGCGGTCGGGGTGCCCGGGACAGTCGAGGTCCGAGCCGATCACCCAAGTCGCCGCGCTTCCGGTTAATCGAGCGGGGAAACGATTCTGTCCTCGCTCGATGGCGCGCTTAGGCCCCGGCGATCTACCCGGAACCTTCGGCAAGAACTCGGGAAGTCGCGCAAACGAACGTGTGAATCGCGGGGACGGAGGCGGCGCGATGGGCGTAGCCGGCGGGGGCTTCAGCCCTCGCGAATCCACCTCGGACGGCGAGGTCGACTTGTTGCGTTAAAACTGAGCCAGCCCTGTCGATTTCTAGGGCGGGGTTCCTTCGGTCAGGCCAACCCGGCGAAATCCCGTTCGTTCCGTGCGGCCATCGGCCCCCCGGGCCGTCTCAAAAACCTCTCGACGAAAGAAACGAGGCAACACTCGCCCTTCTCGCGCCGAGGCGCGGGCTCGGGGCGATGGCCCCCAATTTCGACGATCGGGTTTGGATTCGCGGACGGCGCCCGCGAGCGCTCCGCGTCCGAATTCGAACCATCATCGGCCCCAAGCGCGCGCTCTCTCCTTAAGTACGTGCGGGACTCCGGACGTCTCGAGCGCGCGATTGCGCTCCCCGATGTCGATTTCGCGAAGCACCTTGGCCTCGTTGATCGATGAACGGAGGTGCCGTCGCAACCGAAGTCCGAGATGTCCGAGAGTCGAGCGAGGCGCGCCAGCGCGCTCGAGAGCGCGCTCGGCCCGCTCGCCGATTTGCTCGACGATCCGCGCGTCGTCGAAGTGATGCTCAACGCCGACGGCGTCGTCTGGGTGGAGAGGGTCGGCGAGGGGGTCGTCCGTACGCGCATCACCGTGTCTGCCGCGGACGCCGAGCGGATGCTGCGCCTGGTCGCCTCGGAAGTGCTGGTGGAGCTCAACGCCCAGAGCCCGTCGCTCTCGGCCAAGCTGCCGCCGCCGTGGGGTGCGCGCCTTCAGGCGGCGATTCCGCCAATCGTCGACGCGCCGGTCTTTGCGCTGCGAAAGCCCGCCCGCATCGTCTTTTCGCTCGATGACTATGTGAGCCGCGGGATCCTCTCGGCCCGCCAGCGCTGCGCGCTCGCGGACGCCGTGCGCGCCCACGACAACATCCTCATCGGCGGCGGGACGGGCTCGGGCAAGACCACGTTCGCCAACGCGCTTGTCCGCG
>JBAULD010000525.1:0-2747 GCA_049578005.1 Polyangiaceae bacterium | reverse complement strand
GCTCCGCAGGGGCTCTCCAGGTTCCGTCGACACGACGAGCGACGGTCCGTCGCGCACGACGGATGCGACCTGCCTGCCGGTTGCGACATCCGCTCCCGCCGCGCGCGCCGCCCGCTCGAGCCCGTCGACGAGCGTCTGCCATCCGCCGTGGAGATAGAGGACGCCGTGGTCCAGAGAGAGCCGTATCTGCGCGATCGTGGCGCCCGCGCTCGCGCGCCCGGGCGCGTTTGCGTACGTGGACAGCCGGGCGAACGCGTCGAGCACGTGGCGAACCTCCCGCCGCTTGACGAAGCCGTCCACCCAGGCTCGCCAGGTGATGCCGCTCAGCTCGCGTGGGTCCTGTCGAGCGACCGCGGCGAGCGCCCGTGCGGCTTCGATCTTTGCGCCAAAGCCAAAGAGGTCCGTCGCGAGAATGGAAAAGAGCCCGGCGGGCAGGCGATGGACTTCTCCGCCGACGACGGCAAGGGAAGATGACAGCGGTGGCGGCCGGCCGGCATAGGGAACGCCGAGGTCGGTCAGCGCGCGGGCCGCAGCGCCGCCGCGGTAGAGCGCGTGGCCACCCTGGTTGAAGGCGTGGCCTGCCTGCTTATCGGTCCTGGCCCGGCCGCCGGGCCGGCTCGCCCGCTCGAGGACCGTGACGCGAAGACCTGCGCGGCTACACCAGGCGGCAGCCGCGAGGCCGGCGAGGCCGCCGCCTACGATGACAACGTCGTTCATTCCCCTTTCACGAACGGGAGGAGCAAAAGGTTACAGGCTGGTGGTGACATCTCCCCTCGGTTTGGTTCGCCAGCCTCGACTAGCGGCGACGGTAGAACGTGAAGTACTGGAATGGGCCATTGTCTTCGAGGCGAACGACGACGAGCTCGTAGTCGCGGTGAAACGACGGGTCTTCCCAAATTTGGAGCTCCGACCAAAGGTAAAGCCGAGCTTGAATCCCTTCTTCGTCCAGAGGAAACGGGAGCACAGCGACGTTGCCGAGCAAGATGTATTCGGGCTTGCGGGAGAGGACGTAGCGTCCGTCGCCTCGCTCGTGTCCCGCGCGTCCCCGGCCGAGCGACGCCGGCCGGCTGCGAGCAATGACCGGATCAGTCAAGCCGAGCATGTCAAGCACCGGCGTTCGGAGGGAGTAGCCGATGCCGGCCGGGTTCGCCGCAATGAGGGCGTCCGGCGGGGCGTTTCGATCGAGCCACGCGCCGGCTCGTGCAACGCGAGCCGTGAAGTATTGGTCGAAGAACGGGAAGGAGTGTTCGCGCCCATTGCCCGGGAAGTGGAGCTTCGAACTGAAGTCCTGAAACCAAGGCCAGGTCGGGCGAAGAAGCGCCAGTGCGCCGTTCCACGACAAACCGACGACAAGCAGAAGGGCGAGAGCGGTAGTTGCGGGCGTCCTGATCGCGCGCGTCCAAGAGAGGCCCGTCTGAGCGAGGCGTTCCGTCAGAGTTCGAAGCCCTTCCTGAGCGAGGAGACACAGAAGAGGTAGAACGTAGGTGATGAACCGAGAGAACATCAGCCCATCACCCCCGATGATCACGACGTAGCCGAGATATGCCACGCAGATGGACGCGGCGAACGCCAGGCGCACGTCGATCGGCCTCCGAAGTACCAGGGCGAGGGGAAGAACCAACAGCGGACCGGGGCCGGAGACTGAAAACTGCCGGACGTATTGGAAGCCGCGAACAAGCGTATCGAGGGTGAACCCCACCTTCGCGTGAAACGTGTTTGGGACGAGTGCGCCATAGTACCAAGCGCGCCACGCCAGGTGAGGCACGACCCCGAGCGCGAATATCGCGAATGGTTTGAGCCAACCCGGCCGCCACGCGTCGTCGGCGTAGCGGCGGCGGGCCGATTCGAACGCAACGGTGACAAGAAAAAGAAGTAGCCCCTCAGGGCGGGTTAGGCTCGCCAGGCTCAGCGCACCCATCGTCCACCCAAGACTGCACCGATGGTCGAGATATGCCGCGTACGCGGCGACGGCTGTGACCACTGCCAAGGAAAAGAGAGGCCCCTCGAGCATTGCCTCGGCCCAGGCCACGTACGCGGTGCTCGACGCGACAAGTGCAGGCGCTAGAAACGAAAGCAGCCCGCGATTGCCCGACACGTTCCAAGACAATCGCGTGAGAACGAGCTGCGTCGTGACTGCGCACCCGAGACCCAAAGCACGGGCTTCGACGTCGAGCGGCGCGTGGACAATTCTGCCGATTGCGGCAAGAAGGACGACCCAAAGGAAGTTCGTATATCCCTCGACGCGCTCTCCCTCGTTGAACACCAGCCCCTTGCCTTCGAGCAGGTTTCTCACGAAGCGCAGCGTGATCATCCCGTCGTCACCGACGTAATGGATGGCCCGAGCGTGGAGCACTAGCCCTCCCTCCAGGGCGACCGCGACCAAGTACGGCCACGCTCTACCAGCGAACGACGAAGAACCGCTCGAGATCACTGGCGAACCACCCTCGCACTACCGCGCTGTATTCGCTTGCGGAAAGGCCCTTGTCCGTCGGCTGATCGTCTTCGTCGAGCACGTCGACGACATAGAGGTCCTGATCACGGAACGGCTGGTCGGGCTGGCTCAGCTCGAACACCACTTTCCGATGGCCGTTGTCGAGCACGAAGCGCGCTGGTGGGTTCACGAGGTCACGCGGTTGTGTCACGAGCGCGGCGTGCGTCGAGGCGCGAGCCAGGGACTCTCCGTAGAAGACGGAAGCGTCGATTCCGCGCACGCCCGCCGCGTCGAGAATAGTCGGCCAAACATCCAT
>JBAULD010000524.1:0-2758 GCA_049578005.1 Polyangiaceae bacterium | reverse complement strand
TAGATTAGATCAGACAAGAGGAACGGAGTCGCGCTATCCGACCCGATGCCACATCGAGGTATCGGTCGGTGCGGTGTTCCCTGATCTCGGTGTTTGCGCTTGGTCGCCCGCGGGGATGGGTCCAGCGGACAATCGGTTCGGCGGTCGCGGGTGCGGTCGGCGAGGCGAGCGTTGCTTCTCTTCAGAATTTGGTGCGGGAGAACGGTTCCGAAACCGCGGTGCCTCCGAAGAAGCGGGAATCAAAAGGACGAGGAACGAGGGAAGCGCAGTCATTGGGATCCCCCTCGCCCGCGAAGAGCTCCGGCTCCTCGGGAGGGTCCACCCTCCTGGCTGCTCGAGCGATGCGGGCTGTGCAACGGAGAAGGTGGGCGAGCATGCTTCCGCCCGAAGTAAATCTTCACCAGCTTGCGATCGGCGCGCAGGCGCACGTGATTGCGCAGATAGGGATGGGGACGCCTCGCTGTGTTTGAATTGCGGGCCGCCGTTGAGAGCGAGACAGGGAATGCCCAGCAGGGTGAAGTCGACCGGGCACGTCGCCTTCCCTTGCCGCCGGAGAAGTCACCCGGCGCTTTGTAAACGGCGGTCACTTCACTGTTCGGGAAGGGTAGTGGCGTAAAAGCGCGCCGCCTCATGCACGTCCCTGTCGAACCAGAGGCAGATTGTGTTCTTCGCCTTCCTCTTGCTCCTCATGTGGCGTTCCACGTCAAAACCTGCCCGACACGAACTGACACGCGGCGCTGTCCCCAGGGTAGATGTCCCCGGACCACGCCCCGCTTGCGTCGTGCTCCTCGATGTACACGCCCACCCCGGCGGCCGAGCCCAGCCGCTTGAGGACGTACGCATGTCCGCCCTTCATCGAGAACACAAAGGACCGCGCGCCGAACCGGAATCCGCCGCCCGCTGTGCTTCGACCAAAGGTGTTCGGGACCGGATCGTCCCGCGTCCGCACCCTGTGACAGCCCGGCATGAGCTCGAGCGCGTCCCCCAGCGTGGAGACGTCCCGATCGTCGACCCGCGTAATGGGCCCGTAGAGCCGGGCCACCTCGTTGCCGGCGAGGCGCCGCCCCACGTCCGGGTAGAGCGGATAGCCCGCCAGGTCGAGCGGCGAGGCGCATCCGACGATGACGAGCGCCGCGGCGAAGATGCCCATGCAACGAAATGCCCCCATGTCCACATCCTCCCCGCGCGCCTATTCGTCTGAGCAAGAACGGTGAACCTTCTGGTGCAGGTCCAGCCTCGGTGGCCATGAGCAGGAGGGCACGCGGCCAGCGCTTCATCCTGAGGTCACCGACAGGGCAGTTACATACCACGCCATCGGGCTTGCAGCTCGGAGGACCGGGGAGAAAGCCCCGTCCCCAACGAATTTTCCGCGGATCGGCGAAGTGGCCGGGGCGGCGCATTTTCCCGCTCTTCGTCGAATGCCGGCTCTGTCTTCAGGCGATAGCCGCGCTCGCCCGGCGCAGCGGGCCTTGGCGAATGTTAGCCTTCGGTAGCGGCTCGGGAATCCTGCATCGGCGCGGCCAAGCTCAGGGCTGTCGTCGCCGCCGTCGAGATCAATGCCGCTGCTGCCGCGCACGGAGAGCGCAAACGCACGCGCCAACTGCGTCGACGACCGGATTGCCATGCGCGGACACTCGAGGGCATCCGCCCTCCGTTCGATCTCGTCGTGGCCAACATTCTGCGTGCAGTCCTCCTCGAGTTCGCGGACGTGCTCGTGGCGTGCGTGGCCGGGTGCGTTCTTTTCGGTCCCAGAGGCGCGACCACCAACGGAGGTGACGGATCCGACGAATTGTGCAGAGCGAGGCTTGCTGGCCGAGCGTGAGGTCGACCGGGTATATTACAAACAGCCAAGTCTGGCTGTTCACGCAAATGAGACCTTCTTCGTGCTTGTTGGCAATCTTGGACGATTCGCGGGTGTGGCCACCACATTCTCGCCGTCCCCCGACCCCGCCGAACCAATTGCGGACGTGGCGCCGCCAACTGCGGGAGTGGAAGCGCCAACGTCGTTGACATTCGGGTCGCTCGCAGCCCGTAATTCGCGCGGATCCCATAGATCGGCGCTGGTACGAGATCTGCTCAGACGATTCCGCCAAGAGGCGGCGTGAGGGTAGAGGATTTGTGGCGACTGGGCTCAGTGTGTCGTGGAAGACGCTCTTCGGTGCGCCACCTTTCTCCGTCGTCGTGAGACGTCCTCTGTCGTGGGGAAGTCGTAATCGCGCGGATCGGCGCATGGGGAGCAGCAAATCATGAAACGAATCTCTAATGGGCAGGCCGCACTCTTAAGAGTGGCGGCCGTGTTCTCCATCATCGGTGCCTCTTGTCTCACGCGTCCCGTGGAGACATGGAGACCCGAGCTAAAGACGACGTTCACGAGCGTCATCCACAGCCAAGCGGTCGACAAGCTCGATCTTCTCTTCATGATCGACAACTCCGCGTCGATGGGCGACAAGCAAGCGCTCCTCGCTCAGGCGGTTCCCGACATGATCAACCGCCTCGTGGCGCCGAACTGTCTCGACGCGATGGGGGCGCCCCTCGGGCCATCCAACGGGGGACAGTGCGCGACCGGGAAGCTCGAGTTTCCGCCGGTGCACGACATGCATCTCGGCATCCTTACATCGTCGCTTGGCGGACGCGGGGGGAGCGGGCAGTGCGATCCGACTTTGATTAACCCGGACAATCCGAACGTGAACGCCCACAAGGACGATCAGGCTCACCTTATCAATCGTCAACTCGTCGGCGGCACGGAGACGCCAGTCGC
>JBAULD010000523.1:0-4932 GCA_049578005.1 Polyangiaceae bacterium | reverse complement strand
CTGTGCGGCGATCGCGGCGGCGCCGATCCCCGTGGCCGACATCGTCCCGCTGACGACGCTGCAGGCGGGGCTCGTCGCCGGAATTGCTTGGATCGGCGGACGGTCCGTCGACAAGCGGGGGACGGCCGAGTTCTTGGGGAGCGTCGGCGCCAATGTGGGAATCGCCTTCGCGCTGCGCGAGGCGGTGCGGGCCCTCCTGAAGGTCGTCGCCCCCGGCGGAGGCCCGGTCATCTCGGCGACGATCGCGTTCAGCGGCACGATGGCGATCGGCGCCGCCGCCCGTGCGTACTACATCCGCGGGCTGTCGATGGACGACGCCCGCCGGGTCTTCCGCAGGAAGAAGACCGAGGGGCCGCCCTCGACGGCCTCACCAAAAGATCGGGAGGATCAGGACTGATGGACGAAGACCGTGCCCTTCCTTCCCAACCCCCCGAGCTTTTTGTTTCATTCTCGCCCTGTCCACCGCGACGCCGCGAAGAATGCGGGCTAGTCAGCACCCGATGACGGACCTGTCCTTCACGCCCGCTCCGGCGCTCGATCAGCCGTACGACCCGTCCCTGGTCGAAACGCGCTGGTACGCCTTCTGGGAAGAGCGCGGCGTCTTTGCGGCGAGCGACGACCTGGCCGACGTGCGCCCCCCCTTCTTTTTGCCGATGCCGCCTCCCAACGTGACCGGAAGCCTCCACATGGGGCACGCGCAGCGGTGCACGCTCGAGGACGCGCTCGTGCGCTGGCACAGGATGCGCGGGTACAACGTCCTCTGGCAGCCCGGAATCGACCACGCGGGCATCGGCACGCAGCTCGTCGTGTCCCGTCAGCTCGAGCGGGAGGGGACCTCCCGGCTCGAAATCGGGCGTGAGGCGTTCGTCGAGCGCGTCTGGAAGTGGAAGGGCGAGAGCGGCGGCCGCATCGCATTGCAGCAGCGCGTGCTCGGCGCCTCGCCGGACTGGGCCCGCTCGAAGTTCACGATGGATCCGATGATGAGCCGGGCCGTCGTGGAGGCGTTCGTCCGCCTGCACGAAGAGGGGCTGATGTTCCGTGCGACACGGCTCATCAACTGGTGCCCCGAGTGCATGACCTCCTTGAGCGACCTCGAAGTCGACAACGAAGAAGGCGCCAACGGGGAGCTCTTCGAGTTTGCCTACGAAGTCGAAGGCGGCGGCGAGATCGTGGTCGCCACGACTCGGCCCGAGACGATGCTCGGCGACACCGCGGTCGCGGTCCATCCGGAGGACCCCCGCTACACCGGCCTCCACGGCAAACGAGTGCGACACCCTTTCGTCCCGCGCACGATCCCGATCATCACGGACGCGACCCTCGTCGACCCGAAGTTCGGAACCGGCGCGGTGAAAGTGACCCCTGCGCACGATTTCAACGATTTCGCGACCGGTAAGCGGCACAACCTCGAGGAGATAAGCATCCTCAACCCCGACGGAACGCTCAACGCGAACGCCGGGCCCTTCGAGTCGATGGATCGGAAAGACGCCCGCCGCGCCGTAAAGCGAGAGCTCGAGAAGAAGGGACTCGCGCGAGGCAGCAAGCCTCACGTGCTCACCCTGCCGCGCTGTCAGCGATCCGGCGGCGTCGTCGAGCCGATGATCTCCACGCAGTGGTTTCTCCGGATGCGCCCCTTGGCAGACGAAGCGCTCGAGGCGGTGCACTCGGGCAAGACCGTCATCGTGCCGGGCGAGTGGACCAAGACGTACGACCATTTCCTCGAAAACATCCAAGACTGGTGCGTCTCGCGTCAGCTTTGGTGGGGCCATCGAATCCCGGCCTGGCACGGGCCGAACGGCGAGGTGCGCGTGGCCCGCGAGCGGCCGGAAGACTGCGGCGAGGGTTGGACCCAAGATGAAGACGTGCTCGACACCTGGTTCTCGAGCGGCCTCTGGCCGTTCGCGACGCTCGGTTGGCCCGAGAGAACGCCCGCGCTCGAGCGGTTCTACGGCGCGCCCGACAGCGATCTCGAGACGGGATACGACATCCTCTTCTTCTGGGTCGCCCGCATGATGATGATGGGCCTTCACTTCATGGGGCGCGTGCCTTTCCGCCGCGTGCTTCTTTCCGGGCTCATCGTCGACGAGACCGGCGAGAAGATGAGCAAGGTCAAAGGCAACGTCATCGACCCGCTCGATCTCGTCTACGGAGCGACCTTCTCGGAGATGGTCAAGAAGACCCTCCCCGGCGCTCCGGAGGCCGAGGCGCTCGCCAAATTCAAGAAGGCGTACCCGTCCGCGGCGGCCATGGGGAGCGGCTTTCCAGCGTTCGGTGCGGACGCGGTCCGCTTCACGCTCGCGACGTATCCGCCGAGCAACAAGCGCATCGCCCTCGCCCCCAAGCGCATCGAGGGCAACCGCCACTTTTTGAACAAGATCTGGAACGCGACGCGCCTCGCGCTCGACCTGCTGGGCGGATTCGCGTGGCCCGAGCCCACGTCGGAGCCGACTGGATTCTACAATCGATGGATTCGGTCTCGTTTCGGCGCGGCGTGCGCGGCTGCCGACGACGGACTCGACGCGTTCCGCATCGACGAGGCGGCGCTCGCCGCTTATCGCTTCTTCTGGAACGATCTGTGCGACTGGTACCTCGAATTGGTCAAACCGATCCTGCGAACGCCCGCCAGCGGCGGGCCGGTCGTGCCGCCCGACGTGATCGCCGAAACGCGCGCCACACTCGCTTACGTGCTGGAGGGCAGTCTGCGGCTCCTCCATCCGCTGACACCGTTCATCACCGAGGAACTCTGGCAACGTGTTCCGAAACCCCGCTCGCGCATGGCGAGCGTGGCGTTCGGACCCTATCCCACCGCGGCCAGCGAACGCGCTTCGCGAGATCCCGACGTCGACGCGTCGATGGACACGCTCCAGGCGGTGATCTCCGCCGCGCGCACCGTGCGGAGCGAACACGACGTCGACAAGAAGGCGGACGTCCCGCTGCGCATTCGGTCGGACAACGCAGAAGTCCTGGAGTTCTTGCGCGCACACAATGAGGCGATTCGGCTGCTCGTCAAGACGAAGGGCGATGCCGCGTTCGAAGCGTCCGGCGGGAGTCGGGATGCGGGGACGACCTTGAGCGTGGTCACGAGCGCGCGGGGCCCGATCGAAGTGCTCGTCGGGCTTAGGGGTCTCGTCGACCCCCAAGCGGAGCTTGGGCGGATCGAGCGCGAACTGAAGAAGATCGACAAGGAGCTGGTCCTGCTCGAAAAGAAGCTGGGCTCCTCGGGATTCGTCGACCGCGCGCCGAAAGAGGTCGTCGAGGAGGCGAAGGCGCAGCGAACCGCGCTGCTCGACGCGAAAGCGCGGCTCGAAGCGGCGCGAGAGCTTGCGAAGGAGCTCTAGTAGCGCGACCAAGTCGGAGCCTAAAGCTCACGGGCTTCGCTCTCGCGCGAGTGAGCTTCATTCTCGCTGGACGAAGCCTCGCTCTTGCAGCAGTGCGCTTCGTTCTCGCTGGCCTGAGCCTCGTCCTCGCGGCAATGCGCTTCGTTCTCGCTGGACTGTGCCTCGTTCTCGGGGCAGTGCGCCGCGCTCTCGGGGCAGTGAGCTTCATGCTCGCAGGACTGAGCCTCATGCTCGCGGGGTTGTGCTGCGCTCTCGGGGCAGTGAGCTTCATGCTCGCGGGACTGAGCCTCATGCTCCCGGCATTGTGCTGCGCTCTCGGGGCAGTGAGCTTCATGCTCCCGGGACTGAGGCTCGTTCTCCCGCGAGTGAGCTTCCTTGTCGTAGGACTGACTTTCGCTGTCGCGTGAGTGCGCCTCGTACTCGCGTAAGTGGGCCTCGCGCGTTCGGAAGTGACCTTCGTTGTCCGACTGAGCATCGCAAATCCATCGCCAATGAGCCCCTCTCTTCCAGCACCCGGGTTTCCTCGCCGCGGATGGAACGTCACACGTCGCGGCATGAGCGAAGGAGGCCGAGACCCGAAGGCATCTTCCGTTCAATCCAGCTTCGCTGTATGAACACGGACCTCAAGTATCGCCGAACGGTGGGCTACCGTCGCAGGACTCGGGCTCTAATGGCAGCCGGGTAGCTCAGGAGAGCCGCTTCTTTTGCCATCCGCCTAGTGCCGGGAGCCCAAAGTTGCTAATGCGTCCGGGCGCATCCTGGTCGCGCCCTTCAGCCCGCACGGGGGGCGCTCCCGAGCCTCGGACATGAGCGATACAAAAATGAGCGAATCCGCCAAGATCGCGACCGTGAAGAACGGCGGAGCGCCGCTGTCGCTGACGACCACCCGACGTGCGCTCACCATTGGGGGAATCGCTCTCGCCCTACTCAACCTGGCCGCGACCGTTTCGGGCGGTTTGAGCTCGGCAGGGCCTGCCGTTCCCGCGGTGCTCTGGGCCGTTGCCGCGATCTGCTTTCTCGCGTCGTTCGTCCTCTACTTCGTCGAGCCGAACGCACGCCACGAAGCCTTGGCCGCGCCCGCCGAAAAGAGGCCCAACGAGCCGAGCGCGGCCCAGCCTCGCAGGGAAGAAAAAGTCACGACTCGGGCGGAAGTTCCCGCCGAGGGCGAACCGCAGGAAGCGCCGGCGCACACGCCCCTCGTTCGGCGCGGCAACCCGCTGCGGATCGTGCGAGGCGGGGGCACCGCCCTCTTCGGATCTTTCCTCGCATTCGTGTTGATGGCGCGCCAGGGTCACGCGCGCTGGGGTGTCCCACTCGGAGCCTTGTTCGTCGCAGCCGCCGCGTGGGGCGTGATGGACCTCCTCGGAACGTTCGACGATCCCGACGACCGCGTGGCATCGTCGGTCACGCTCCGGTCGGTCGCGGCTCCGCTCGTGAGCTTTGTGATCGCGTCGGTCCTCTTCTGCGCGATGCTCGGCTTCGCCACCGCCGGACAGGGATTGCCCCAGGCCGCCTGGGGGATTCTCGTCGCGCTGTCGTTCGCCGGTGGTGTGGCGACCCTCTTCGACTTGGGGAAAAAACTCGGAGTTTGGGCGAC
>JBAULD010000522.1:0-6353 GCA_049578005.1 Polyangiaceae bacterium | reverse complement strand
ATTCCATCCGACAAGCGATATCGGAGCTGGAAGACCGAAGCCGAGCCTGTCGCCAATGCCGTCATCGTCTACATGATGGACGTTTCGGGCTCGATGGGCGACGAGCAGAAGGAGATCGTGCGTATCGAGAGCTTCTGGATCGACGCGTGGCTCACGCGACAATACAAGGGTCTCGAGAGCCGCTACATCATCCACGACGCCGTCGCCCGAGAGGTGGACCGCGAAACCTTCTTTCACACGAGGGAGAGCGGCGGAACCATGATTTCGAGCGCGTACAAACTCTGCTCGCAGCTCATCGACGACCACTACCCGCCATCGGAGTGGAACATCTACCCGTTCCATTTCTCCGACGGAGACAACTGGTCGATGGACGACACGCTCCTCTGCGTGGACGTGCTCAAGCAGAAGATATTGCCGCGCGCGAACATGTTCGCGTACGGCCAGGTCGAGAGCCCTTACGGTTCGGGTCAGTTCATCAAGGACTTGCGGGAACACTTCGGGAAGGACGAACGGGTCATCACGAGCGAGATCCGCGACAAGGACGCCATCGTGGGGTCGATCAAAGAGTTCTTGGGGAAGGGGGCCTGATGGGCCCCGAGAGAGCAGCGGAGGATAAGGTCAGAACATGAGCGAGTTCGCGCTTAAGACGGCACTCCCCGCATACCTTCGCGAGCAGCAAAACAAGATCGAGAGGCTTGCGGCGGAGGGCGGGCTCGACTTCTTCCCCACGGTCTTCGAAATCTTGACGTACGACCAAATGAACGAGATTGCGGCGTACGGCGGTTTTCCAAACCGATACCCGCATTGGCGGTTCGGCATGGAGTACGAGCGACTCGCGAAGGGGTACGAGTACGGCCTCTCGAAGATCTACGAGATGGTGATCAACAACAATCCGTCGTACGGGTACCTCCTCGAAGGAAACTCGCTCGTCGATCAGAAGCTCGTCATGGCGCACGTGTACGCGCACGTCGATTTCTTCAAGAACAACTACTGCTTTCGCTCCACCGATTTGGACACGGGGGGGAGGACGGTCGATCCGGTCAAGCGACCGAGCGGCTACGATCCGAACCGCCGTTGGATCGACAAGATGGCCAACCATGGGGCGCGCTTGCGCCGCATCGTGGCGCGCCAGGGAATCAACAAAGTCGAGGAGTTTCTCGACCACTGCCTCAGCCTGGAGAACCTCGTCGATCTCCACTCTCCCTTCAGCGGTCGCCGGCCCAAGCGACCCGCCGAGGACGAGGAGCCCAAGGCGACCGAGATTCCCCGCCTCCGCGCGAAAGACTACATGGAGAGCTTCATCAACCCCGAGGACTATCTCGAGCGGCAAAAGAAGAAGCTCGAGGCGGAGCGCGAGAAAGCCAAGAAGTTTCCCGAGCACTCGGAGCGCGACGTCCTCCTCTTCTTGCTCGAGCACGCCCCGCTCGATCGCTGGGAGCACGACGTTCTCGAGGTGATCCGCGAGGAGGCCTACTACTTCGCCCCGCAGTGGCAGACGAAGATCATGAACGAAGGCTGGGCCACGTACTGGCACTCGAAACTTCTCACCGAAAAGATTCTCGACGCGAGCGAAATCATCGACTACGCGGACCACGCCGCCGGCGTTCTCGCCACGAGCGGCGGCCGGCTCAACCCCTACAAACTCGGCGTCGAACTCTTCCGCCACATCGAGGAGCGATGGGACAAGGGACAGTTCGGCAAGGAATGGGAAGACTGCGACGACCTCGAGGCGAAGAAAAATTGGAATCTTCGGCTGGGCCTCGGAAAGAAGAAGATCTTCGAAGTCCGAGCGCTGTATAACGACGTCACGTTCATCGACGAGTTTCTGACTCCCGAGTTCGTGCGCGAGCAGAAGCTCTTCAGCTTCGGGTGGTCCAACCGCAACGAACGGTTCGAGGTCGAGTCGCGGGAGTTCAAGGCCGTCAAAGACAAGCTCCTCTTCCAGTTGACCAACGGCGGCAACCCGTTCATCTACGTCGAGGATGCGAACTTCGAAAACCGGGGCGAGCTCCTCGTCAGGCACGATCACCAGGGGCTCGACCTTCGGCAGGACTACGCGAAGGAAGTGATGCGGAGCCTGCTTCGCATCTGGAAGCGACCTGTGAACGTGACGACGATAGCGGAGGGCAAGCCAGCGATGCTTCGATACGACGGTAAGGAGCACGCAACGCGGCACCCTCGCTCGTGATCGGCCGGGGCGCGGTCATGGGCGATTTCGTGCGCGATCCGAGCGACTGGCTTCGAAGGTTTTCGCCTGCCGAATGGATACGCGCCGCACTCGGCGAGCTCCGCAGGGCCGAGGCCGCGTATGAGCGCGGCGACGCACGCGCGGGGGTCGTCGGCGTGAAGCGCGCAGCGGGGATGGCGTTGAACGCGGCGCTCCTCGTCGAGCCGAACGTGGTTTGGGGGCGCTCGTATCTGGAGCATTTGGAAGGATTGGCCCGGGATCAGGACGTGCCGGAGGCGGTGCGCGCGGCAAGCCGCGCGGTCCTGGAGGTGAAGCCCCCGTCGCCCGGCGTCGTGAGCTTGCGGACCCCGCGGACCCAGGAGCGCGCGCTCGACGCCGCGAGCGATGTCATCGCGCATGCGTGGGCAGTCGTGAAGAGGCATGAGTAGGGTCGCGGCTGCGGTCGCGTTGGTGATTTCGCTGGGCGCTTGTGGTGCGGGCGCGACGGCGACGCCGCCGACTCAACGTGCTGCGGCGTCGTCACCCGCTCCCGCCCCCAGCCGGAGTTCGTCCTTGCAAGCGGCCCCCGCTTCCGCTTCGGCCCCCCTCATCTCGTCCGCCCCTCCGCCTAGCCCCCCCCCACCGACGGCTGCTCCCGCCGCGGCTATTGCATCCCTTCCACCCCCGCGATCCACGACCATTTCGCTCGCCTCGGGCCACGGCGATCCCGGAGACGGTGACCTGACGGCAGGAGACGTCGCGTTCGAGCGCGGCGACCTCTCGGAGGCGCGCAAGCGGTACGATGCCGCACGCGCCGCCGCGCCGAGAAGCGTGGCGCCCGTCGTCGGACTGGCGCGGGTACGAGTCGCGCAGGTCGACGTACCGCTCGATTACGGGGCAGGGAAAGGAAACCCGGAGATCGCCGCCGCCGCCAAGGAGCTGGCGCGTGCGACGAAGGCCGCGCCCTCGTTCGGTCCCGGATTCGTCGAGCTCGGTCGGGCCCTTCTTCTCTTGGGCGACGCGAACGAGGCCGTCGGTGCGTTGCGGAAGGGCACACAGCTGATGCCCGGTGAAGCCGAGGCGCACTCCCAACTGGGCGTCGCGCTTCTCGCGACGGGACACGCCGGCGAAGCCGTGACCGAGCTGGCTCGCGCGACGGAGTTCGATCCTGGAAGCGCAGCCAGGCACGGCAACCTCGGCACCGCTCTGATGATGGCCGGTCGCACGAAGGAAGCCATTGCGGAGTACGAAACCCGCGTACGGATCGACGACGGCGATGCGCGAGCACACTCCGATCTCGGGACCGCACTCCTGGGAACCCAGGACCTCGCGCGCGCTCTCTCCGAGCTGCAGCGCGCCGTGGCCGCGGATCCCCAGCGCGCGAGCCTGCACTCGAATCTCGGGTACGCGCTCCAGCAGGCGGGGCGCGTCGACCAGGCGCTTGCCGAGTACCGCGAGGCGCTGCGACTCGACCCCAAGCTCGTGAGCGGATGGATCAATCTGGCGACCGCGCTTGCCATGGATCCGAGCAAACGGTCCGACGCCCGAGCGGCGCTCGAGAAGGCGCGCGCTCTCTCACCGGACGATCCGCGCGTGAAGGCGAATCTCGAGGAGCTCGACGGGCTAACGTCAGGGCCGCGCGCGCCCAAGCCCTAGATCACGACCATCTGTCAACACCCATCTTCGGGCCCACCGATCCGACCTTGACCTTCGCGAACGCCATCCCCTAGCGTACACCGCTGTTCATTGGTGCGAAGGAACGGAGGCATTCCGATGGCAGTAGGGCGCGTCAAGTGGTTCAACGACGAAAAGGGCTGGGGCTTCATCAAGCAGGACGTCGGGCCCGACGTCTTCGTCCACTATTCGCAGATTCAGGGCGAGGGTCGTCGGCGTCTCGTCGAGGACGAGGTCGTGGAGTTCGAGATCAAAGAGGGTCCGAAGGGCCTCCAAGCGATCAACGTCACTCGCCCGAACGGCGTGGCCGCAGCGGCGGGCTAAGGGCTCTCATACGTGCTTCGGCACGCCCTCCACGTGAAATGCTCCAGTGTGCGGTGAATACACGTAGGCCCGTACGAGCGCGTCTCCGGAGTCGTCGAGCTCGTAGACGTTGAATCCAGCCATGCGGTCGGCGGCATCGTGATGGAGAGACGCGCTCGTGGCTCCTATCTGATGGATCCGACCGCTCTCGGTTGGTACGTCGCGCTGGATGCGTCGGTGCAGATGGCCGTGAACGAGGAGGCCGCGAGAGAGCGGGCGAAGCTGCGCAACGAACGCGGGCGCGTCGCGCAGGCCTTCGAGATACAGATTGAGTTGGGAGCGAGGATTGACGGCCGGATGGTGCATCGCGATGACCGCGGTACGCGAAGCAACCTCAGGATGCTCGAGGATCCGTCCGAGGGCAGCGATTTGGGCTTCTCCCAACTCTCCGGCCGCGACGAAGGGGGGACGTGGCACAGCACTCGACAATCCGATGATGGCTACGTCTCCGCGCAGCTTGACGACGGGAAAACGGCCCCCGTTCACGTCCGTAGTCAGCTCGGGGAGATCGCTCCGCAGCCACGCTCCGAAGTAGTGCTCGAAGCGGCGAGAAGTGAGCGCGCCCCGGGTATAGACGTCATGGTTGCCGGGTACGACCGTGACCTGCGCCGGATCGAGGCCGAGCTCGCGCTCGAGGACGTCGCGTGCGAGCTCATACTCGCCCTCGAGTGCGAGGTTCGTCAGGTCGCCGGTAACGATGACGTGCTCCACGCCGAGACGCGCGATTTCCCGGGCGATTGCGTCCACGTAGCCCGCCCGGTGAATCGCGCCGCGCCGAGAACGAAGGTTGACCCAGCCCGTCAGGCGCTTATTGAGAAATCTCCAAGGCGGGTCCCCGCGCGCGTAAAGGTGCAGATCCGAGAAATGGGCGATCCTCATCGAACGTCGGCCGCGCAGCGAAACCCCACCCACGGGGAACGCAACGCCGAAGTCGTGTCGCGAGCAGCGCCGCGCAGCCACATGGCGCCATCGACGTATGAACCGCCGCGAACGACGTGCAGTCCCCCCTCCCCGGATTTCGGCTGCGGGTCGGTCTCCGTCGCGTCAGGGTACGGGAGCGGCAGCCCCATCCCGTCGAACTCGAGAACGTCCGCGACCCACTCCGCCGCGTTGCCCGCCATATCGAGAAGACCAAGCGGCGTCGCACCGTCGGGAAATGAGCCGACGGGGGCGAGGCCGTAGTAGCCGTCGGTAGCGTCGGTCCAGTCGTCTGCAGCCGCGCCGTGGTTGGCGAGGTGGGCATTGTAGAGGCTTCCCCACGGGAACTCGCGCCCATCGACGCCTCGCGCCGCGTACTCCCATTCCGCCTCGGTCGGGAGCCGGCTGCCGGTCCATCGGCAAAAGGCACTCGCGTCTTCCCAGCGAACGTGGGTCACGGGGAGGTCCGCGCGTCCAAATCGGTCGTCGTTGGGAGGGATTTCCGCGGGTGCGCACCATCCCGCCGAGACACAACGGCCGTAGGCCAGCACGGTCACTTCCGTTCGGTCGAGCTCGAACGGGGAGACAGTCACGACGTGCGCAACGCCTTCGGCGCGCACCATCGCGACGACGCCGTCGTCATGGCACATCGAGGCGTGAACCTCGCGCTGGCAGAGCTCCAGAGCTCGCGCCATCCCCGTCGGGGACGACCCCATCGTGAACGTGCCCCCCGGGATGCGCACTCGCCCCTGCGGCGGGGCGCGAAGCACGTGCACGCCGTCTGCGAACACGCTCGTGCTCGTAGCGTCTAGCCCGGCCCACCACGCTTCGGGCCTTTGCGGGCGGTGGGCGGACGCGTCGAGAGGGGCGAGCACCGCGCAAACGGCGGCCGGCGCGACCACCGACCAGGGCGCCGAGCGCGTCACCCTCTCACCCGGTCAGCACTCGAAGAGGGTGCTCGACGAGTCGCCGCAGCTCGGCGAGAAAAGCCGCGCCCACCGCGCCGTCGACGACACGGTGGTCGCACGAAAGCGTCATGGCGATGCGCTTGCCCGGGACAACGGCGCCGTCGGCGACGACGGGCACCTCTCGAACCTGTCCGACGGCGAGGATGGCGCCCTCGGGGGGGTTGATGACGGCCGCGAACTCGTCAATGCCGAACATGCCCAGATTCGAAATGGAAAACGTCCCATTCTGCATCTCTTCGGGCTTGAGTTTGCGGGCGCGCGCC
>JBAULD010000521.1:0-3878 GCA_049578005.1 Polyangiaceae bacterium | reverse complement strand
AGGTGGTCCTAGTCCGTGGTTGAGCGCTGCTTCGAGACGAAGTACCGCGACGGCAGTGTGGGCATTCGGAGGCGCGGCGGACCCGATTGTCGACGGTTGCTTGCCAGCAGTGGCTGCGATCGTCGCGGCATAGCCACCACACTCTTCGCTTGGAACCAGGGGCCACGTCGCGGGGCGATAAATCGCCGTTGTGCGACGGATGCCAATCGGCCGCGATTCGCGGGTGCCGAGACGCGAGGGAACCATCGCTCGACAGGCGCTTGCGGGTACAATAGGGACAGCCTCGATCGCCGCGGGTACGGTCTCGGACCGCGGCGCGCCATTGGTGCTCGGGGCGCTTCGAACACTGCCACCAACACACGCGAGTTGACGTTGCCGTGACTTCCTCCGGTCCGACGAGGCCATTCTTGTCGACGTGCCACTCGGCAGCGATTCGCGGCGCGCACGTGTTAAGGCTATTGGTGACCGAAACGCTTCTGTTCGCGCAGAACGGGCATCCGGCGCCCGCCGAGCGGTTGTTTGGTTTCGCTCGCCACGAGTGGTCCGGCCCGTTCCGGCATTTCCACCAGATCAGCCGCCCAGAGCCAGCGCTCACGGAATCTGGTGTGAGAGTACCGTTCCGCTCCGTGTCCCACTGCTCTACGAGATGTGGATATCCAGAAACCCAGTAGCGTGATCCAAGAAACGTTGAAGTGTCTGCCATAGACAGTCGGACGCCGGCTCTTAGCAATCGACATGCCCTCGTCGGTCGGGCAACCGGCTCAATCGAGCCTTCCCTGCGGATCTCGGAGAATCTTCGGAGATTGCGCAAGGCTCTCGCGCTTCGAATGTGCGCGAAATGCGATGCATTACGAGCTCGTAATATCCGGAAATGGTGGACCATTTGTTAAGATTGCGTAATCTGGACTCGAACCAAGCGCGTCCCAGTGAGCAGCCCGAGGCGAGACAGAGGATCCCATCGGCGGGTTCGATCTCGTCGGGCTCCGTCGTTTTGGTCGTGCGGGCGTAACCTGGCCCAACCTTTGTAAGGCCGCGGGTCGCCGTGGCCGTTACGATCGTCGAGCTCGATGGCGGTGTGTCTCCGCTCGCAGGATTGCTGCGTCCGTTCGGTTTTCAATTAACGATTTGTCTTGCCGATATGATCCTTTCGGCGACTGTGCTCCGCGCGGATGTGGTAATCATCGGGACGCCGGAGAAACCGGAAGAGCAGATACGGCTCATTCGCCAAATCCGAGCCGTTGCGTACGAGGGGACAATCCTCGGCGTCGTTCGCGCTCGCAAGGAGGGCGCGTTCGCGTTGGAATCAGGCGCGGACGACTTCGTGGCGGTCCCCGTGGACGCCAACGAGTTGGCGGCGCGGATCCACGCAGCTCTACGCCGTCACCGTGATCGGTGGCGAACCGTCTGGGACGGCTTCGAGCTCGACCGGGCCCGCCGGTCCGCCTCGTTTCGGGGGAAGCCGCTTACGCTCACGCCGCGCGAGTACGACCTGCTCTCGGTTCTCGTGAAGGCGGCGGGCACCGTCGTGTCGCGCGCAGACCTGCTCGCACAAGTGTGGGGCATGGAGGAGGATGCGGGCTCGAACCTCGTCGAGGTCCACCTCAGTAGACTTCGCGACAAGCTCGGTGCCGACGCTAAAATGGTCGATACGGTGCGCGGTGCAGGATACCGCTTGCGAGAGGGATGAACGTCGGTCCAATACGGCCGAAGGCGTTCCCGTGGCGCTCGACGGCGATTCGAAGAATCATCGCCTGGAGTAGAGCCGCGGCGGCGAGAACCCATCCTACGGCGACGTACGCGATCGACTCTCTATCGCTCCACCCGACGCGGGCGGCCAGTACGTGAAGGATGGCAAGGGCCAATACGAGGACGTTTGCGGTCGTCGAAGTGCGAGCGGTGAGCTTCCCCAGTTCGACGGCCGCCGGCGAGCGCGCCAGGAGGAGCCATCCCACGCACCACGACGCGACCGCCGCTGCAATCCCCGGCAGGAGGGAGAGGGCAATTCCGTCGAAGCGCAACGTCGCTACGGCATAGGTGACGCCAGGTACCGCGGCACCGCCGAACAGAATTCCGCTCCAAGCCGCGCCGCGCACGATCGGTGGCGCCTGCCCGTGAGCCTCTCGCACCCACGCGGTCGCTCGGTAGGGTGACTCCGAAGCCTCGACCGTAAGAACGGTTGACTGCCACCGACCGCGCAAACGCCGCTCGGCCAAGAAGTATCCGAACCACGAGAGCGACATCGAGGACGCCACAAAAAAGACCCACAGACCGTTCATTCTCCCGCCGAAGCATTCCAAAGTCGTCAACCCCATGATCATCGCTTTACCTCGCAAATGGCAATCCATCACGATTAAGTTGTCTTAACTCGCGTGTCGGGGCGCCCTGTCGCGCCGCCGAGCGGTTGACATGCCGGACTGTCCCGGCGAGGGCGATCTCGCGGAAGTAGTTCGGGCGTGACCGTCTCCGGACACGGCGCTCGGTTGAGCGACTGAACTGAACGACTGAAGTATGGTGTCTCGCGCCCCCCCCTAGGTCGATCGCGGCGGCAAGAGCGGTCGGGATCGCTCATGGCGAACCGCGCCGCGCCGCGGTCCCTGCATGCCGCGGAGAGCAGGGCTAGACTGCGCCCGTGCGCAGTTTCGTGCTTGCGACGGTCGCCGGGGCCATCGTCTTCTCCAGCGCCTCCGTTGCACTCGGCAACGGGCGCTACCCGGCCGCCAATCAACTCGCGTTCTCGCCGAGCGACCCAGAGCTTGCGGTCTTGCGAACGACGTTCGGCATTCTTGTTTCTCATGACGCCGGCGCGACGTGGCACTGGCTCTGCGAAGACGTGGTGGGCGTTCTTTCGAGCTCGATTTCCGATCCGGTCCTCGCCCTCACCGACACCAGCATCGTCGCAGCGCCGGGCACGATCGACGGGCTCGCCGTGTCTTCGGACTCGGGTTGCGACTGGAACAGGTCCTCCGGTCCGCTGAGCGGCGCATTGGTCAAAGACCTCGTCGTGAGACCGGGGGTGCCCGACGACGTGATGGCGTTGACTTCGACGTACGCCACGGTGGCCGGAGCCGACGGCGGCCCCGCTTATTTACAGCAGGTCTACGAGAGCAACGACGATGGCACGGACTGGTCGGTCCTCGGCTCCCCGATCGACCCGACCGCGCTGGTGACGAGCATCGAGCTCGCCGCGTCGGCCCCCTCCCGGTTGTACGTTTCGGCGGTCCGCGGCGCAAACGCCACGCGCAGCGCGTCGCTTTTTGTTTCGATGGACTCGGGTGCGACCTGGTCCGAGAGGCCCGTACCAATCGATCCCACCGCCGAGTCGGAGATCTTCATCGGCGCCGTCGACCCGGCCAATGCAGATCGCGTTTACGTGCGGACGCTGGGCCAGCCTTCGAGGTTACTCGTCAGTTCAGACGCCGGTCAGACCTATCAGTCGGCACTGTCGCTCTCGGGACAGATGTTGGGCTTCGCCTTGTCCGAAGACGGGGCCACGATTTATGCGGGGAGCGTCGAAGACGGTCTCTTCGCAGGCGCTCGCGACAGTCTGGCCTTTCAGCACGTGTCCACGGTCCACGTGCAGTGTCTTGCGACCCACGGCGCCGACGTATGGGCATGCTCCGACGTGCCGAGCGGCTTCATCGCGGGAATGTCCAGCGACGACGGAGCCACGTTCACGGCGAAGGCACAATTGGTGGCGCAGCCGCTGGTCGCCTGCCCGTCCGGCTCGAGCGCCGCCGTCCAGTGTAGCGGCGCACCTTGGCAGATGCTCTGCGCGACGCTGCCAGGATGCCCCTCCGAAAATGGGGGAACGGCTCCGGCGAACGACGGCGCCCCTGAAAGTGCGCCTTCATCGAGCGGCCGCGCGCACGGTTGCGCTG
>JBAULD010000520.1:0-3551 GCA_049578005.1 Polyangiaceae bacterium | reverse complement strand
CAGCTCGGGCCTTCCTCGATCCCGTGCTCGCGGGCGAACCGCCGGCGACGTGGGACCACCAAGCCTGGCGCTGGAAGTGAACCTCTCTGACGCGGGGCTGCGTCAGGACGGGCTGCGCGACAAGGTGCGGGGTAGCAAGCGGCACCGGGCAGCGACTTCGCCCGGTCGTACTGAAGGCCGACGAGCAAGGATGCACACCACTTTGCACACCACCTCGGCGTAACGGCGTGGACGCCCCGGTACCCCGTGGTAACGATTTTCTCGGGAAAAGAACCGCTCCGTACCTCTCTGAAACGCCTGTCGTCACGTTGACACGGTAGGGGTCGCTGGTTCGAACCCAGTCGTGCCTACAAGAAAAGAGCGGAAATAAGGCCAGTTTTCGCTCAGTCGCCGAGGGCTTTGGGGTCACCCTCCCCACTTTCTCGGGCACCCTCCCCACTACCCTCCCCACTTTTTCGGGGACCGAAGAGGTTCACGACGTTGCTGATGCTCCGCCGTTGCTCGTCGGGGGTGACCGTCGAGTAGTGCTCTCGCATTCGCTCGGTCTGGTGCCCGGAGATCGACTTGGTTACGACCGCTTCGACCCGGGCGAGCCGCATCAGGTCGTTAAACGTGCGGCGCATCCCGCGCGGCGTGAAGGTCTTGTTCAGGCCGATGAGTTGCCCCACCGTCGCGAACGCCTTCTTGAGGAACGACACCGACCGAAAGCCCCCGTCCTCGGCGGGGAAGAGCAGCTCGGACGCCTTCTGCTCGGGCGTCGTGAGCTGCGTGGCGACGTGCCAGCGCAGCACCTCCATGACTTCCGGCGGGACCGTGATGCGCTGCCGCAGCTTGGTCTTCGTCGTGTTCATGAATTCGTCGCCGAGCGTGTGCGAACGGCGGACGAGAACCACGCCCTGGTCCCAGCGGACGTCGGGCGTTGGGCCGGTGCGGCGAAGCGGCCGCATGGTCGAAGGACGAAGGCCGGTCGCGAAGCCGAGGAAGGTCATCGCGTACTGCGCCGGGAACTCGTCCTTCATGCTCGCGAGAAAGGATGCGGCCTCCTCGCTGGTCAAGGAGTTCGGCTGCTCCTCGGTGTACGTCTCGTGCTCGGACGTGTCGAACGAGGGGACCCCCTCGGCGGCATTGAAGGGAAGCTGCAGCTCGCGCTTGGCCCTCTTCAAGACGTGCCGAAGGATGTTCAGCCAGCCGTTCGCGGTCGTGGGCGAGTAGACCCCCTGCGCGATCAGCTTGCCGACGCCCGCACGCCAGACTTCGACGTGCATCGGACGCAGTTCGTCGACGAAGATTTCACCGAAACCATCGACGTTCCGCGTTCCTGCGATGAGGTGCCCGAGCGTGTACCTCCATCGCTCACGACCCCTCGCGCTCTTGATCTCCGTGGTCGCCAGTTTGCGCTCGAACAGCGACGTCGCGTAATCGCAAAAGCGCAGCTGCCGAGCTTCGCCCAACACGACTCCCGCCCGGATTCGTTTGCACTCGTCCTCGATCCACTTGAACGCCGTCGGCGCGTCCGAGTCGGGGAGCACCTTCCAGATTTCTCGCTGTCGCGCCGTGCTCCGGTCGATCACCCGCGCGCGAACGACGTGTCCGCCCTCCTTTCTCTGCCACACCCGGGGCAGCACCGGCTCGTTCGAGATCCAACTGCCTTTGAACAACCGCCACTCCTGTTTCTTCGTCATGGGTACCTCCAATGGGAGGCGCACCTGAGCGTTCCAGGGGCGGAACGGTAGCAGGCCGATCGCCTCGCAGGAATCGGTCGAGGTCTTTGCGGCGCCACATCCATGTGCCGCGGCCCCCGCGGCGGCCGGCGGGCACAATGCGGCCCTCGAGAGCGGCCTTGCGAAGGGCGCCGGTCGTCTTGAAACCGCAATACGCCGCCGCGTCTCGGGTCGTGAGATACGTTCGCGGAACGGCGTCGGCGCCGCTCACGGCGTGTTTGGGGCGATGGGAATACGGGAGGCGTCTTCGTGCTCGCGCGCGGTCATGCCGGCCGATAGGGCAACGGGCATACCGGCGAGCGCGATGCTGAAAGACCGTCCAACCTCGCGAAACTACTCGTCCGAAGTATGCGACTGGCTAAAAAACCGCCACCACCCCCCCGTGGCCGATTTTTAACCACCCCCCAAACCCGCCCGCGCGAAGCGATCATCCCTCCGCGATAATTCGCCGAGGAAACATCGAAGCCGATCGCCAGCGACGACCAACTGCCGTCGAGGTGCGTGCCGACCGAAGTCGTACGGCTACCGGCCCCTCTCACCAGAGGCGCACTGAATAGTAGTGGCGTGCGCGCTGGCCTGCGCACGGATCGGGGGTCGGGAGAGCCGCAAATCAGGCCAGCGTCTGCGGGCCCTACCCTCCCGGGCCCGCATCGAGCTGCGGCTCGCAAGATATTGAGCATTGACCGCTCCGACAACATGGGCCGGAGGCTCCGATGCAACCGCATGACGAGACCGGAATCGCGCCCGAACCCAAGGGGGTCATGCTCACGTCTGCAGAGAACTGTGCGGCAGCCCGCGCGTTGATAGCGCCGCCGGGGCAGGTGACGCATATCGGCATACAGTAGTCTCCGAACACAACGGCAGCCCTGCCGACGTACCAGACGCAATCGGTATCCACCGCGCACGATCGGTCATAGCGCCCGGCTACAATCACGCACGCTCCACCGTCCGACTCCGAGCTCATTGGAGATGAAGCGGCGTCAGCACTCGGTTGCGTGACGTGACGACTGCCGGCGTCAAGCAACGCGCCATCGCCGACTGTACTACCTCCACAGGAAGCAATTAATCCTCCGGAGAACACCACGGCCCATCCAAAGTACTCAACGAAGTGGCGACGCGAAAAAATAGTAGACACGTGCACATGTGGTGACGAAAAATGGATTCTCGCACTATTCCTTGAGATGCAGCGCATACGGGGCCAACGCCCAGCATACCCCGTCGGCCGGAGCGATTCACGCGGACGCATGCATAGCGGACAACTCGGGCTGAAGCTGCATTAGGCAACACGGTGCTCTCTGCCAGGATTTTGGCCTTGGCAAACTCGCACGCAGTGACGCACTTCCCTCCCTCCTCTCGCGTCGCTCGACGTCTCGCTTCGTGCGCGCCCGGTAGAGCGATGCGTTGATTCCTGTCCTTGGGCAATCCGGGTTCGGCGCGGTTCCGGACACGCGTACGGCAAATGCCAAACCAAACTTGGCACTCCTGGCGACTGAAGCTCTGCCATTCCGAGTGCCCACGGCGTCACCATCGTCCGCGTATGGTCCCGAAATTCGATCGGGGTGAATAGCGCCGAAAAAGTGCGGGTTTCTTGTTGGAGAGCGGAGAGCTAGGGTAGGGCGAGCTTGAGGTCCTTGGCTCCGCTTCAGTTCCTGATTTACCTGGTCGCGAGCTGGCTGGCTCGCCAGCAGGGCGAAGCGACCGACTACTTGCGTGCGGAGAACCGCGTGCTTCGCGGCCGCCTCAGCCCGAAGCGACTGCGCTTCACGGACGCGGAGCGTCGTCTCCTCGCCGAAAAGGGCAGACCGCTGGGCCGAAGGCGGCTGGCGGAGG
>JBAULD010000519.1:0-1948 GCA_049578005.1 Polyangiaceae bacterium | reverse complement strand
CGGCAGGACTCGAACCTGCGACCAGCGACTTAGAAGGTACGCGGATTGGGGCACAAACAACGAGAAATCCGGGGATCATGACGGCGTCGTGACGGTTATCGTGGCTGCTCTGTCGTCCGCGGCGGCGAGGGAAGCCCAGGCGCTGTCCCGGTGCGTCGAGGCACTCGGCTTGGCGCTTGGGGCGCTGATGCAGAGCGCGGTCGACGACGTCGCAGCGGCTGACGGTGGGCCTCCCGCCCTGCCAGCGGAATGGAAGCCCTAGTTGGCGAGCCGGACCCTTTGCGCGGGCGCACGCGCGGCCGAGCGGACCGCATCGGCGGTTCTCCCGCCCACCACGCGTCGATCTCGTCCACCTCTCGCGTCGCCCTCCCCTGGAGGACGACCGCGAGCGGTCCGTTCATCGGCCGCGGAGCCGTGCGAGCAGGATACCAGCCGGCTCGACCTGACCGCCGTCGGCCTCGGCCATCCGGGCTTCGAGCTCCACCGTGCCCGCCTCGTCGAGGTCGAACGGCTCTTCACCGCCGTCCGTGAGGACGACGACCTCGGCACCCTCGGGCAGCGCGGTGTCGGTTTCGACGCGGCCTCCGCGGACGTGACCTCGCACGGCGTTCATGGCCCACAGAATAGCATCCGATGCGCCCCTGTCGCGAACGCCCGCTCCCACCGGTTGGGCGGCTCCCGCGTTCCGCGGCGCGCCGCCGCAACGGGGATGACCCGCGCCATGGACGGCCTCACCCGGAGTGGCGGGCTCGACGCGACGCTGGCGATCGTGCAGACGAATATGGTGGGCAAACTCGGGCAGGGAGCTTCCACCGCCTCGCCTTCCATCCGACGTTTGACGGGCAGGTCGAGGCCGCACGCGACCACGTCCTGGTGGACGATCACATCGGCCTCGGTAGCACCCTCGCGAACCTTCGGGGCCACATCGAGAGCCACGGTGGCGCCGTTGTCTTGGCGACAACGTTGAGCGCGAGCCGTCGAAGTGCGGTACTTGCGCCGCGCCCCGAGCCGCTTCACTGTCCGAGAAGGCTCAATACTGCAAAGTAGAAACTGTCCACCAAACTGGGGGAGGCTCAGGGTCTACCGCTCGATCGCGATTTGGTTCAGCACCGGCGTGTAGACGTCGATCTCCTCGTCGTCCGTCTCAATCGAAACGACCAGCGCGTAGCGCGCCCGGCGTTCGCAGATCTCTGGATCGCGATGGCGGAAGCGCCACCAACCGTTCACGGGGCACACGGCGACCGCATACTTGTCGGCGAGGTCCGCCGCACTCCCCCTCCACACGTCGCTATGCAGCGACCCACGCGAGCGGAGACGGCCAAGGTCCCACTCTTTCAGGTCGCTCGACTCGTCGACCTCCTGGTCCTCGGCTCGCTCGGCTGCGTTCACGCGCAAGAGCAGGTCTTCGGGAGACTCTCGCGCCGTCGTGACCTCGAAGCGCAAACCGTACGAGGGGTAGCGTGCTGGGTCGACGACGATGGTTCGAGCATCGCCCACGACACCGCGCTTTCCAGGGTTCGGCTCGACGAAGTACGAGAGCGTGACGCGCAAGCGCATTTCAAGCGCGCCGAGCTGCTCGAGGACCTCCGTGGGCCACGGAAGCCGATGAAGGTGCATCTCGTTGGTCTTGCCTATACGCGCCTCGGCGTGGACACGAAACGGCTGGATCTCGCGCTCGATGACGAGCGTGAGCTCGTTGCGGGCACTGTATCGAGCGCGCTCGAGGTCGGGCACGCCGTAGCCGAAGCACCGCAAGAGATTCTCAACGCGTGTGCGACGGGGCAGCCCGTCGAAGCACCCCTCCATCGCTGGCGTGTACCGGCACGAATGCACAAGCAACGCGCGAATCGTCTCCGGCCAAAGCGCGGGGTACTGGCCATGGACCTGTGCGGCGAGATTGGCGCCGAGGGCCGCGGCGCCGCTCGTCGCGCCGAACCTCGCAAGGAGC
>JBAULD010000518.1:0-4138 GCA_049578005.1 Polyangiaceae bacterium | reverse complement strand
CTTCCGACCGGCTGGATGTTCACTTCGATGACCCCCGGGTCGGGGGTAATCTGAAAGCGCGTCAGGCGAGGATCCGACGGAGGGTGATAGCCCTCGATTCGAATCTGTTTGCTGAGTCTGTCCGCGGTCGCCTCGATGCGCGCGCATAGCTCGAGGTAGTCCTCGGCGGTCTCGAGAGGCGGCATGAACACGTGAATCACGCCACCGCGCGGCTCGACGCACAGGGCGGTGCGCACGACTCCGGACGCCGATTGAAGGCGTGCGGGCGGGCCCTTCGCGGTTTCGGCGGGCGCCGTTTGCGGCCGAAATCGAGGCGGGGACTTGGCTCGTTCGGGCGATGTGCGCGGCAAGGGCTCGCGCGGCGCAAATGGGTCGGGAGGGTGAAGCCCGGGATCTTCGCCGGGCGCCGCCCACGGGAGCGAGTCGAGGGGCAAGCGAAAGCCCATGGCCGAGTCGCCGGGGATCAAATAGAGCCGTTCGGGTCTCAGAAACCACCGGCCGGTCTGCCACGTTGCGTCGCCCCCGGGGGGGGCATGTCGCAGCGGAAGCGCGTAGCCCACGACGGCGGCGAGCCCCTGTTCGAAGATTCGGGCGAGCCGGGCGCGCTCGATTTCGTCTTCGAGCTTCGACTCGTGCGGGTCGGTGTTCACCGGAAGCCGCCGCTCGCGCCAGAGGTAGTACCAGGCGTCTTCGTAGGCGGGTACCGCAAAGCGGGGGTCGAGCGCGAGCTCTTCGCAGAGCGCCGTGACGAAGGCCAGGGCATCGGCGCTCGTTTCAGTCCCGGTCTCGGCGCGGGCGAAGAGCGCTCGATTGTGCCAGATGGGCGCGCCGTCCTTGCGGAAGTAACAGGAGAGCGCCCAGCGCGGCAGCGGTTCGCCCGGGTACCATTTGCCCTGTCCCTCGTGCAAAAGGCCGTGCGGAGCGAATCGCTCGTGAAGGCGGCGCAACAAATCGCGGCCGTAACGCAGTTTCGTCGGACCGAGCGCGTCGAAGTTCCATTCGGACCCGTCTGGGTCGTTCGCCGCGACGAACGTCGGCTCGCCGCCGATCGTCAGGCGAACGTCGCCGGCGACGAGGGAGCTGTCGACTCGGTGACCGAGCGCTTCGATGGCGGCCCACGCCTCTTCGGAATAGGGCAGGGTGACCCGCGGAGACTCCTCGACGCGGTGCACCGACATGGAGAACGCGAAGCCCTCCTTGACCTGATCGGTCTCGTTGCGCTTCTGCCATCCGTAGCTTCCGGTGATGGGCGCCGCCGTGTCCGGGTCCGGCGTGCACGCGAGCGGGATATGGCCCTCCCCTGCCAGGAGGCCGCTCGTCGCGTCGAGCCCCACCCAACCGGCGCCGGGGAGAAAGACTTCGGCCCACGCGTGCAGGTCGGAGGAGTCGCGCTCCACACCGGCAGGACCGTGCAGCGGCCTTTCGTCGGCCCGGAGTTGAATCGAATATCCGGAAACGAATCTCGCTGCGAGCCCGAACTGCCGAAGGGTCTGCACGAGCAGCCAGGCGAAGTCGCGACACGATCCGTGGCCGCGCACGAGGCTTTCTTCCGGCGAGAAGACCCCCGGCTCCATTCGAATGTCGTAACGAAGCGTCTTTTGCACGAACTGATTCACGTCGACGAGCACTTCGACCATCCGCCGGCCCGAGCGCGCGAATTGCCCTTTGGCTCGCTCCACGAAATCGTTGAAGCCCGGGCCGTAGCTCCCCGCCTGAAGGTACGGCGCGAGGTCTCGCTTGAGCGAGGCGCTGTACGCGAACGGGAAGTGCTCCACCTCTTTCTCGAGGAAGAAGTCGAAGGGATTGATGACCGTCATCTCGGCGACGAGGTCGACTTCGAAGACGAGCTCCTGGGCGGGCTTGGGGAAGACGAGCCGCGCCTGATAGTTTCCGAACGGGTCCTGCTGCCAGTTGAGAAAGTGCTCCGCGGGCTCCACGCGAAGGCTGTACGCCAAAATCGGCGTGCGACAGTGCGGCGCGGGCCGAAGACGCACGACGTGCGGCGCGGGGTTGACCGGACGGTCGTACTCGTAGCGGGTCTCGTGATGGAGGGCGACGCGGATGGTCAAGGCGCCGTCATACTACGCGGCGCCCTGTTGCAGATGCGTTTCGGATTTTCCTCGGGGAGCTGCCGCGCGCGTCGGGCACGTGCTATCGACAGTGCGCAGAGCATATGGCGGCCATCGAGCGCAAGCGCCCCTGGTACCTCGTGCTGTCGCTCCTCGCCGCCCTCGCGTTCGGGGCGAACGGTGCCCGAAGCGGCTGGGCGACCGTGATGCTCTATCACGAACCCATCGATCCCACGACGGCCGGCCAGGGAATCTCCGACGAGGCGGACCGCGCGGCGATCGTGGCCCGGGTCGAGGCCTATGTGCACGCCGTCGACGCGGCCAAGTCACGCGGATGGCCGCTGGCCGTCGCAAAGCTCCTCCTCGGAGGGGCGACGCTCCTGTTCGCGATGCGGGCGATGGCGGGTAGCCGTGGTGCGCGCGCGGCGCTCGTGCAGCTCGTCGTGGCGCAGGCGGCAATCGCGATCGCCAGTCATTGGCTCCTTCGAGACGTGGACGACGCCGAGCTCCGCTGGATCGAGGCGCAGCAAGCAGCGGGTCACGAGCGGGTTCCCGAAGAAATGCTGCGCGCGGCGGCATCGGTCGCTCTCGCGCTGCACGTTCTGGGTAGCGGCTTGATCGTGCTGGGACTCACGCGGCGCCGGTCGCGCGATTTCTTCGAAGCAGCGGCGGCTGCGGTCGGGGAGCGCTAGCCGTCGATGGGACGGATCCGGCGGCTGCCGAGCGACCTCGCGAACCAGATCGCGGCGGGCGAGGTGGTCGAACGGCCGGCGAGCATCGTGAAGGAGCTCGTGGAGAACGCGCTCGACGCGGAGGCCACGCGTGTGAAGGTCGAGCTCGAGCAGGGCGGCGTCGCGCTCGCGCGCGTCAGCGACGACGGGACGGGGATGGACGCCGAGGACGCGCTGCTCGCGCTGGAGCGCCACGCGACGAGCAAGCTGTCGGACAAGGACGACCTGTTCCGGCTCAAGACGTTTGGGTTCCGCGGTGAGGCGCTTCCGAGCATCGCGTCCGTGGCAAAGTTGAAGCTCGTCACGCGCGTTCGCGGGAACGCCGAGGGCACCGAGGTCGTCGTCGAAGGTGGGGGCGACCCGAGGTCGCGGCCGGTCGGGGCCGCGCAGGGGACCAGCGTCGAGGTGCGCGATCTATTCTTCAACGTCCCGGCGCGGCGCAAGTTTCTCAAGGCCACGGGCACGGAAGCCGCCCACGTGGGCGAGGTCGTCCTCCTCGCGGCGTTGGCTCGGCCCGACGTGAGCTTCTTTCTCGTCCGCGACGGTCGTACCGCGCGCGAGTGGCTGCGGGTTTCCACCCGGCGCGAGCGGGCCGAGCAAGCCATCGAGGGCGAGCGCCTCGAGATGTGCCTCGGCGAGCGCGGACCGATGCGCATCGAGGCGCACCTCGGCGCGCCCGAACGAGCTCGCACGGGCGCGGTGGCGCTTCATCTCTTGGTCAACGGGCGTCCTGTGCGAGACCGCCAGCTCGCGCGCGCCGTCGCCCAGGCCTACGGCTCGGTGCTCGAGCCGGGTCGGTACCCAGTCGGTGTCGTCTACATCGAGGTGCCTCACGAGCAGGTCGACGTGAACGTGCATCCCCAGAAGGCAGAAGTGCGCTTCACCGATGCGCGCGCCCTGCACGACGCCGTGACGCGCGAGCTTCACCTCGCGCTCGGGCGGGCTTTTTCGGTGCCGGCGCTCGGCGGAGCGCGCCCCTGGTCCCTTCCTCGTGCTTCCGTATCTCCCGAAGGGATTCCGGAGCCGACCCAGGCTGTCGCGGACCCCTGGCAGCTCGCGCAGGTCGACGCGCCGGCGCCGGCCTCACTCGCCGAGAGAACGACGATGCCTTCGCCGGCTCCCGCGGCCGATCCCGCCGCGGGCGGAGCCGAGCCGGGCCTCCTTCCGAGCGTAGGTTTCTACTCTTCCCTCGAATTTCTCGCGCAAGTGCGCTCGACCTTCCTCGTGTGCAGCGGCAGCGACGGTCTCTACATCCTCGACCAGCACGCGGCGGCCGAACGGGTGACATTTCATCGCCTGCGAAGAGCGTTTGCATCGCGTTCCATCGCGATGCAGCGC
>JBAULD010000517.1:0-11317 GCA_049578005.1 Polyangiaceae bacterium | reverse complement strand
ACGACTTCACGTACGCAGCCGCGAAGCCCATGCCCTTCGCAAATTTGAGCGGGTTGGCGAAGTAAACTGCCTCCTGAGCGAGGCGATCGCCGCGAACCTCCACGACATCGACGACGTCGTAGCTGGCTGCAGTCCCAGAGGGGCCCACGACTTCGATAGCGAACGTCGAGCAGACGTGATCCCCATCGACAAACTGTCGCTGCATGCGCAAGGACTTCGGCGTGTCGATCCAGCGCTGCACTTGGGCGTTATCAAGGAACTGATGTGCCGAGTCCGACCTTCCGACGAATGGATCCTCGAACAGGAAACTGGGGTCGAGGATATCGGCGAGCCCAGCTCCGTGATTTCTCTCGACCATCATGATCTTTAGGTATCGGTTCACCAGCGCCGCCGCGCTCGCAGTCTCTGGCCTGCGCGGCTCGGTCTGCTGGGGCGCGTGCGCGCAGCCAAAAAGCGTGAGCAGGCAAAGGCTCTTGAACGTGCGGGAGAGAGTCTTCATGGGGTCCGTCCTTTCCCACTGATGTCGGCCGACGGAGTCCAACTTCGACAGGTGATCCCTTTTTTGTCCGAGTAGGCACGGGCGCTGATTAGACTCGCTCCGAAAAAAAACGTCGAGCGCTGTCGAAGTGCAGCCGGTTGGGCCGACTCCCTCGTGAAAGGACGGAAGCTCACCATGCAATATGCCCTGCTCATCTATGGAAACGAGGCTGCCGCCGAGGAGGCGCCGGCCGCTGCGAAAGAAGCAATGATGAAGGAGTTCGACGTGTTCACTGCGTCGATCCTGAAGGCTGGCAAGTTCCGAGGCGGGGAGGCGTTCCAGCCCACCGCGACGGCCACCACGGTGCGCCTAAGCAAAGAGCGGGTGATAGCAACGGACGGTCCCTTCGCGAAGACGCGCGAGCAGCTGGGAGGTTTCTACCTCGTCGAGGCCCGAAACCTCGACGAGGCCATGGAAATCGCGGGCCGCATTCCGGCTGTGCGATACGGCAGCGCCGTAGAGATTCGGCCAGTACTTGCGATCCCGCGTTCCGATGAGACGACGGTGCCGTCGACGGCATTGCGCGGGAAGTCGCGGCCGACCGGGGCGCGCGCCTAGCGCCAAGCATTCAGGATTCTGGCCGCCGCGTCGCGACAGGCGACGTTGCGGCCGCCAACCCACAATTCAAGGAGCCAGTCATGCGAATCGTAGTCAACACTCCCGCCGGAAACATCGGACGCGTCGTCGTCGAACGCTTGCTCGACGCGAAGCACAATGTCGTGGTCATCAGCCGTCATCCCGAAAAGCTCGCTGCTGCGATCGCGAAAGGAGCGATAGTCCTACGCGGCTCGATCGACGAAGATGCCGTCGTCGAACGAGCACTCGAAGGCGCCGACGCTCTGTTCTGGCTCACGCCCATCTCGTTTGAGCCCGTCGACTACATGGCGTGGGCGAAGGACATCGCTCAGCGCGCAGCGTCGGCCGCCAGGCGCCGCGGTGTTCGTCGCGCCGTCGTCATCTCGAGCATCGGTGCCCAGCACGACTCAGGCGTCGGGCCGATCAGCTGCAACCCCGTCATCGAGAAGGCCTTCTCGACCGCGGTGCCGAACGTGACAGTTCTCCGCCCGGGTTCGTTCATGGAGAATCTTCTCCAGCACGTCGGGGCAATCGCTCACGCCGGGACCATGTATACCCGCTATCCGATTTCAATGAAGATCCCCTGGATCGCCACGGGCGACATCGCGGAGAGAGCCGTCCGCGCCCTCACGGATGAGCGCTCGACTGGATCTCAGATGCTCGAGCTTCAGGGACCGGAGGATCTCGATCAGCTCCAAGTCGCCTCGATCGTCAGCGAGGCGATCGGGCGCCGGGTGGCGGCCGTTGAGGTCACTGAAGAGCAGGCGAAGCAAGGGATGGTCGGGGCGGGCATGCCGAATGCGTTCGCCGACTTGCTCCTCGAAATGTACGCCGGGCTGGCTTCCGGACGGATGCAGCGCACGCAGCCGCGTAGCGCGGCGACGAGCACGCCGACGACCCTCTTGACGTTCGCGCGTCAAGTGCTCAAGCCCGCCGTGGATGCCGCGCGCACAGGCTAGCGCGCGATCTCCACTCCGGAGCGGCGCACAAGCGAGGCGCCGCTCCGAACGCGGAAAGAGTTCGCCATGTGCTACCGCTCGGCTGAGGAGGAGGCTCCGTGCAATACACACTAATGTTTTACTTAGGGCGGGACGAGTTCGATGCCCGCACCGATCCGGCGATGAAGGATGCGTTCTGGGGGGCGTTCCTCCCATATGCGCGCGCGCTCTTCAATGCAGGCATCGTCGTCGGTGGCGCGGGTCTCGAACCCCCTGAAACCGCGACCACCGTCCGTTACGAGGATGGTCAGCGCTTGGTCCAAGATGGCCCCTTCGCCGCGACCAAGGAGCAGCTCGGTGGGTTCTTCCTCATCGAAGTTCCGGACCTCGAGACCGCTCTTAGCTGGGCAGCACGTTATCCCGCCGGCCCCGGTGGGGCCGTCGAGGTTCGGCCCACAATGCCGCCCTTGGACCACTGAGCTGACCTATGGTCGACGCGCGACGCGCCGCCGAGCTCGCGGTTCGAGAGTCCTACGGCCGTATCATGGCCTTCTTGAGCGTGCGCTCGCGCGACGTTGCCGCCGTCGAGGACGCGCTCGCCGAAGCCCTTCGTAATGCACTCGAAACGTGGCCCGTCGCCGGTGTCCCGCGGGAGCCCGAAGCGTGGCTGCTCACGGCGGCGCGGCGGCGACTCATCGATCAGATGCGCCACGCGCACGTCCACGAACAAGCAACGCCATCGTTGCTCGCCGCAGCCGAGGAAGCCCGGGAAATGGCCGAAGACACCGCGGGTTTCCCGGACGACCGGCTGAAGCTCCTGTTCGTGTGCGCACACCCAGGGATCGATCCCCTGGCGCGAACGCCACTGATGTTGCAAACGGTGCTGGGGCTCGACGCTTCGCGCATTGCATCTGCGTTCGTGGTACGGCCCACGACGATGGGGCAGCGGCTCAGCCGAGCCAAGACAAAGATCCGAGACGCCGGCATCCCATTTGAGATGCCCAGAGCGTTGGACCTCCCGAAGCGGGTGGACGCCGTCGCGGAGGCAATCTATGCCGCTTACGGCAGTGGTTGGGACGATGTCGCAGGGCTGGATGCGCGACGAACAGGCCTTTCACAGGAAGCCATCGAATTGGGTCGGCTCCTTGCGCGCCTGATGCCGGGCGAACCGGAGGTCCTCGGCCTAGTCGCGCTGATGCTCCACGCCGAGGCGAGGCGCGAAGCGCGACGCGACGCGAGCGGCGCGTATGTCCCTCTGTCGCAGCAGGACCCATCGCGTTGGTCGCGCCCGATGATGGAGGAAGCCGAGAGCTATCTGCGAGAAGCCGCGTCCGGTGGGCGAGCCGGGCGATTCCAGCTCGAAGCTGCGATTCAATCGGCTCATGCTCAACGAGTGCGTTCCGGCAGCACGGATTGGGAAACCATTGCCCTGCTGTATGAGGGCCTCCTTCGGCTCGCCCCCACGTTAGGTGCCCGCGTTGGGCGCGCCGCCGCCGTCGCGGAGGTGCGAGGAGCTCAGGCTGGCTGGGATTTGCTCGAGGTCGTCCCTCGAGCCGAGGCTGCGAGCTACCAGCCGTATTGGGCGGTGGCTGCGCACCTCTTGGCGCATCTTGGGCGCAAAGGCGAGGCAGGGGAAGCTTACGAGCTGGCGATCGGTCTCTGCGAGGATCCCTCCGTGCGAGACTGGCTGCGCCAGCAAGCGCTCGCCGCTTCGCGCGCGGCGTAGCCCTCGCCGTAGGAGGACCGGCGCCGCGGTGGCCGGATCCGGCGGTCACACGGCGTCGCCCCCGAGAAATATATGTCCGTCCCGCGCCCCGAGAGACGTCTACATGCGGCCGGCATGCCGGCGCCTCTACAACCTCTGAGCGCAATACACCCTGCGGAGAGAACTAATGCAAAAGATCATCGAATACGCGAGGACGTACGGATGGCAAACCTGAAGCTCGTCGGGGTCAAGGCATTCTCGAAGAGAGTCAAGCTCACGTACGAGCCGCGGTACGGAGCTGCCCGCGGTTGATGTCGGTTACCGCCGGAACAGCCACGTGGCTAGGAGCCGCGTCACCCGCGGCATGATCACGTACGTCATCAGAATCACCTGACCCACGACCATGGTTAGAGTTCGGACAATCATCGGGGCGTCACCAAGGACCACCCGAGCAACAGGCGTCATGACCGACACGAGCCCAAATACGACGACCACGAGCACCAGCGCCATCTTGTGCGTTGATGGCGCCGCAGCCGGAGCGACACCGGGCGGCGTGAACCAGAACTCCACGCCCTCGAGTCGGCGCACCTCGGCGTCGCCTTCAACGGTGTCCGCGGGTAGTCGCCGCAGCCAGTCTGTCCGAAGGTCGGACGCTTCCCACTCGTTGAGACTGACGAACGTATCGAAACGGACAATGCTGATGTACTCAGGCCCCTCTTGGCCCCGCGCCATCGTACTCGCGCCCAGAAAGCCCTTGACCTGGCGTGAGGCCTCCTGGAACCCCGCTACCCATGCCTTGTAAGCGGCCTCGCGGCCCGGTTTGACCTTGCGCACGAAGATCAGGGTCGCCGGACCTTCGAACGCCGATTCGGGGTTCCCCATCTTCTTTCTCGTACCGACCTCGCCCTCAGAATCGCCTCGAGCGTGGCGGAGCACCAATCGATAGGTGGCATGCATGGCATGCTCTCCGACGATGCCTGCCCCGCGCATGATGGATCCCATGAAACTGTCCGCTATCGACGCCAGGCGAGCCGTCTGCAGCAGAAAGAGCGCATGCAGCGCGTGGCCGCGGGGCGTCTTGAACCGCGACGCGAGCAGCATCGCGTTCAGGCGGATCGCGGTGCCGCATAGACCCCCGTCGATCTGCGTGTCACCGGCATGAGCGCTGTAGCCCTCGAGGAAAAGCACGTACAGCGTGCGCAGGACGCCATCGAGGCGCACGGCGAGCTCGGCATCAGGTACGCCGTCGAGATCGAACTCAACTTGCTCTTCTCGCAACACTTGGCGCGCGCGCGTCAGGCGCTTCTCCACGGCGGCTTCGTCGAGCCGCAACGCGCGACTCAGGGCCGGCACCGGAAAACCGCACAGCGTGCGCAGCGCGAGCGCGAGCGCGCTCTCGAGTGGGATCGCCGGATGGCAGCAGACGAACATCATCTTCAACAGATCCTCGTCGCGATCGGCCGCAACAACGGGCGCCTCGAGCTCATCGAGCGCTTCGCTCGGAGCAATCCAAGCCGCGCGCCGGATCGCGTCGATCACACGACGGCGCGCCGCGACTTGCAGCACGCGCCGGGGCGTTCGGGAACATCCGCGCCCCAGCTCTTGATTGCGGCGACGAAAGCCTCCTGGACGGCGGCCTCGATCAAATCGAGACGAAGCGCGCCGAAGGACCGCGCGAGTGACGCCGTGATCTCGGGCGCGTGCCGGCGATAGAGCCCATCAATGTCGACCACACGCGAAAGCCTAGCGCGCGCTCTTTACGCCGCCTCGACGTCGCCACCCGCTGGCCGCGCCGATGAGCGAAGTCAAACTCCTGTAGTTTCTATGTCCTGCAAGTCGTTGTCCGGAACCGCGCAGCTCGGTGCCATCACAATTGGGAAACGACCCGAGACTTGTTGGCGTCCGACGTGCACGCGACGGTAACAAGCACTCAGCGGGGCGATGCCGACTTGAGGGGCATCGACAATTACATGGGCCCCAAGACCAAAGCCGCGCGGCTTCTTGAGCCCGGAAGCGTCGAGGTGGTGTCCGCTATTGGCGATGAGCGCAGCGCGCTCGTAACCACCTTCAAAATCGGCCTTGGTCCAGGTGGGACGATGGTGACGATGGCGGGGTGATGCCTCTACTTGATCGACGATAACAAGAAGAGCGCGCCCAATGGATGCTCGCTCACACAGACGATCCGGTCCGGCAGATAGGCCGCATCGTGGGTTTTGCAAGCTTAGGCAGCTTCAGCAGCCGATTCACGCGTGAGGTCGGTATATCGCCTCGCGCCTTCCGGAGGCAGGTTGCGCCCTCTCGCGTTCCTTGATCGAAATCGACCGAGCGGGGCCTGGCCCTCCCGCGTGAGACTAGGCGCCGAGCCCATCGGGGCCTTGTATTTCTTCAAAATACAGAAATTGCGCGCCCGTTCGCTGCTGCGCGTGACATCCACGCCTTGGTGCTCGATGGATCATGGTGCGGCAGGTTCATCACCGAACGCACTTTCTCTCTCCACACCCCAACGCGGCTCCGCCGCAACGAGGACAGCATGCCGACCAACAGAATCCACGGACACGCGTTGTTCAAGCCGCACGCGGGCAAGCTCGAGGAATTTAAGCGGCTCTCCCAGAAGTGCATGGAGTTGTCGCGCACCAAGGACACGGGCACCCTACGCTACGAGGTGTACATCAGCGAGGACGGGTCGACGTGCGTCGTCTACGAGGAATACGAGGACTCCGCCGCGCTGATGGCGCATATGAAGAACTTGGGCGAGACGGGACAGGCTGTCCTCGCCACCGGCGATGTGAGCGGAGAGTTGTGGGGCAACCCGAGCGACGAGCTCGCGAAACAGCTGAAGGGCGGCCCGGTGAAGGTGTATCGACCGTTCCTCTCGCGCTAAGCAGCCCGGCGCCGGATTCTTACAGATCAGTGATATGGGACCCTACGTGAAAGCTCATCGAATCGATACTCGGGACCATGAATCCCGACAGCAAAGTACCCGCGCCTTCTTCGAGCCCGGGGTGTCCGGCTGGCCCGACCACGGCTGCGTCGGCTGCTCCTTCGGCGCCGATCAGGTCGCGCACCTCGCCCATCTGAACGCCCGCGACACGACGCTCGTCTACGCCACGCCCACACCCCAGAAAGATATTGAACGCCTGAAGGCGCGGATGGGCTGGAAAATGCCCTGGTACACGATCACTGACAGCTTCGCTGCCGACTTCGGCGTGAGCGAGTGGCACGGGCACAACGCGTTCATCCACGACGGCGACCGGGTGTTTCGTACGTAGTTCGTCAATGCGCGCGGGGACGAGGCGATGGGGACCACCTGGAACTACCTCGACCTCACGGCCGTCGGCCGGCAGGAAGATTGGGAGGACTCGCCGGAGGGCTACCCGCAGACCCCGCCGTACAAATGGTGGAAGTGGCACGACAGCTACGGCGGCGCCGGGTCGCGATGAGAAAACGGGCAGAACTTTGACGCGCGACGAAGGACCCATATGGGAAAGCTGATCTGGCACGTCTCGATGTCCCTCGACGGGTTCACGACCGGACCCGACGACGCGATGGACTGGGTGCTCGGGCGCGAGGCCGGCTCGCAGAGCCCGATGGCCGACGAAGTAATGAAGAGCATCGGTGCGATGGTCGCAGGAAGGCGGTGGTACGATGTTGCGACCTCGCGCTTCAGCGGCGTCGAGGGGATCTACGGCGGAGCCTGGAGCGGACCGGTCTTCGTTTTGACCCACAGACCGTCCGAAGGGAAGGCGCACCCGGCCGTGACGTTCGTGTCCACGCTCGAAGAGAGCCTCAGCGCGGCGCGGACCGCGGCCAAGGGGCGGTCGGTCGGTCTTCTCGGTGCGAACGTAGCGCAGCAGTGCCTCGAGGCGGGCCTTGTCGACGAGATCCTCGTGCATCTCGTGCCGGTTCTCCTCGGCGACGGCGTCGCGCTCTACGGCCACCGCCTGCGCGGGATCGATCTCGAGCGGATGGCGATGGCACAGTCGGGCCAGAACACCGATCTGCGCTTCAGCGTGCTTCGCGGAGAGAAAAAGGGCGGACGCCCGGGAGCGGGCGATGGGAAGCGGTAGGTCGCTCGGCGAACGGTCCCGCCGCCTTCGCGCCGTCATCGCGGAGAGGGTCGACCGCGAGAAGGCGCCCGGCCTCGTGACGGGCCTCGCGCGCCTCGATGAGGACGGCATTGAGGGCGTGGGCGTCAGGGCTCTCGATTCGACCGAACCGATAACGAGCGACACGATCTTCCGCGTCGCATCGCTCACGAAGCCAATCGTTGCGGCGGCCACGATGAGCCTCGTCGACGAGGGCAAGCTCGAGCTGGATGGGTCCATCGAACGGCATCTGCCGGAGCTCGCGGGCCGGCGAGTCCTGAAGGACATCGAGGGGCTCCTCGACGAGACGGTACCGGCACGGAGATCGATCACGGTCCGCGATCTTCTGACTTGCCGAATGGGATTCGGGATCGTCCACGACCCATCGGACGCACATCCAATCCAGAAAGCGGCGGAGGAGCTGCAGCTCTGCGCGTTCGGTCCGCCCCACCCTCGCCTGCCCCCGCCCCCCGACGAGTGGATCCGTCGCTTCTCGACGCTTCCCCTGATGGTCCAGCCGGGAGAGCGCTGGCTCTACAACTCCAGCTTCGAGGTACTGGCCGTCCTACTGGCGCGCGCGGCGGGTCAACCCCTGGAGCGGCTTCTCTGCGAACGACTCTTCGACCCCCTCGACATGAAAGACACGCGATTTAGCGTTCCGGCCGGAAAGATCTCCCGTCTCTCGGCTTGTTACGGGCCCGCCAAGGCGGGAGGTTTCGAGCGGGTCGACCCCGCGGAGGGCGGCGCCTGGAGCCAGCCCCCGGCCTTTCCTTCCGGCGCGGGCGGTCTCGTCTCGACCGCGCGCGACCTCCTCGCGTTCGGCCGGATGATGCTGGCGCAGGGCACACACGCAAAGTTGAGAGTTCTGTCGGCCGCTTCGGTGCAGGCGATGACGCGCGACCAACTCACGCCCGAGCAGAAGGTGCGTTCGCCCATGAGCGCCGATCCCGCCTTCTGGCATCACAACGGGTGGGGCCTCGGACTTGCGATCGCGACGTCCGCCGGAGCTCGCAAGCCCGTCGGAGCGTTCGGCTGGGAGGGCGGCTTCGGGACGTCATGGACCTGCGACCCGCGAGACGGAACGGTCGCGGTCCTCCTGACTCAATGGGGTGCGTCGCCCGCGTTCGGGCGCCTCTACGACGACTTTTGGGACAGCCTGTGCGGTTCGCCAGCACCGATATCGTAGTCCCGCCATCGCGCGAAAAGGAGGGAACGACGCCCGATCGGGGTTCGTGCTCTCTCTTCTACGCGAACTTGATGGTGTCTCGGTCACTAGCGGTCCGCCCTCGGCATTCGTGCTGGCTCCGATGAAGGCCGACAGAGCTCGCAGCGCAACCCGGACCGCGTTCGACACGCCAGTTGGCAATTGCGATGGGCAGCCAGAAGGCGAACGACCGGCTGACACGCGTCTTCGCCCCGAATGGACCGCGTTCCTCGAGCAATCTCCGCACGGCGAACCGGGCGCCGGTACCTTGATCTTCCGGCGTTGGACCCGGAGGCGGGACGGGACACGGCGACGGCGGTGGGCCTGGTGTTGGCGTGGGGGTCATCGTCGGCGTGGGGTCGGCGTCGCCGGGGACCATGGCAGGACCTGCGCGCCCGGGGTGGTCATTCTTGCTCGGATCTCGTTGGGCAATTACCCTCGAGACATTCCGAGGCTTGACGAATTAGCGCAAGCTAATACGTTTGGTGGGGATGGCGGCGGCGGCGACCAGGAAGAAGTTCACCGCGAAGCTCGAGAGCATCGGCCCCGGCGGTAGCTGGACGCGCATGGAGATTCCCTTCGACGCCGCGGCGGCCTTCGGTTCCAGGGCTCGGGTGGCCGTCTGGGGGACGCTCAACGGCTTCCCCTTCCGGACGTCCATTCTTCCGAACGGCGACGGGACGCATCACATGATGCTCAACAAGGCCCTGCTCGCTGGGGCGAAGGCCTCGGCGGGAGAGCGCGTCACGGTCGTGATGGAGAAAGACATCGGGAGCCGCGAGGTCGCCACACCGAGCGACCTCGCCGCGGCTCTCGGCAAGAGCCGAGAGGCCAAGAAGGTCTGGTCGGCGAAGACGCCGACGTTCCGCGCAGAGTATGTCGCCTGGGTCGAGGAAGCCAAGTCGGCAGGCACGCGCGCCCGTCGTGTCAGCACGACGGTCGAGAAGGTCGCGCATGGGCTCCGCCGGTACGACTAGCCCCATCGATGTCCCGAGCCGTCAGCAACGCAGACGTCTTCCAGGCGATCGCTTGTCCCACGCGCCGGACGCTGATCGACGCGCTCGCCGACGGCGAGAGGAACGTCTCGGAGCTCGTCGCCTCCCTCGACGTGACCCAGTCGGCGGTGAGCCAGCAGCTCGCGGTCCTCAAGAGCGCGGGCCTCGTCGAGGAGCGCACGGAAGGACGCTTTCGTTACTACTGCCTGCGCGCAAAGCCGCTCGGAGCCGTCGAGGCATGGATCAGTCGCTACCGCGCTCACGTCGAGGAGCAACTCGATGCCCTGGGTCGCGTGCTTGACGCCATGCCCGAGGAACCTCCGAGCGAGGAGCCTCGCGACTCAAAGCGACGCCGTTTGCGTTGAGCCACCTCCACTCGCGTCCGCCTGGAAACCATGAGCATCGTCCGCATCGTCCACGACTATTCCCATCCCCCCGCGAAGGTCTGGCGCGCTTTGACCGATCCTGGGCTTATTGCCTTGTGGATGATGCGGCCCGAAGGATTCGCGCCCGTCGTAGGCACGCGATTCAAGCTGCGCGCCAAGCCGCAGCCTGGATGGCGCGGTTTCGTCGAATGCGAAGTTCTCGAAGTGCGCGAGCCGTCAGTCCTGCGCTATTCGTGGGTCGGCGACGAGGCGCGGCCTCCGATGGAGATCACCTACAGGCTCGAGCCCGGCGGCGGCGGGACGCGGCTCACCTTCGAGCACACAGGGTTCGCTGGCGTCGGCGGATTCCTGCTGGCGAATCTGATCCTCGGACCTGGATGGAAGAAGATGCTCAGCAAGAGAGTTCCCGCCGTGCTCGCGGACATGGGCGGTGACGGAAAGCTGCGCCCTGGAAGCGTGCTGGTACCGAAGTTCTAATGCTCCCTCGTGACGGCGGCTCTGAACTAGGTGCGGCCATCACCTCTCCTACGGAGGCGGTCGTGTAGACCGTTGTCGTGCTCCCGCTGCTTGCTCGTCTCGAGAGCTCGCCTCCGTCCACGCGCCGAAGAACGCGAGCGTCGCAAGGAAGAAGTTTCTGGCCATCATGGGCCACGAGCTCGGCAGCTGGCATGCACCTCATGGGCCAATTCGAGCGCATTTGCAGCCGTATCGCCCGTCAATTGGGGGCGTTCGCGTGCCCGCGGCCTTCCGCTTCGGGTCAGGATGGATACCCGGGCGGAACGCTGAGGCTTTATCGCACGAGGTCCTTGGCGGCCTGCATCGTGACTATCGCGGAGCTGCATGAAAGAGTCGCTTTCGCGCCGATTCGCGAGTAGCCGCCGCGCCGGCCC
>JBAULD010000516.1:0-6446 GCA_049578005.1 Polyangiaceae bacterium | reverse complement strand
GGCCCGCCGAGCGCCGACGAACGAATCCGCTCGCTCGATCGCCTCGAACGCGCCCTCGTCAGCCGCAAGACGGCGATCGCCGCCGCGGTCTCGCGTGACTTCGGAAGCCGCTCCACCCATGAGACGCTTGCCGGGGAGGTCTTTGTCGTACGGAGCGCCATCGAACACGCCAAGGCAAACCTCGGCGTTTGGATGGAACCCGAGGAGCGCGAAGTAGCCTGGGTCTATTTTCCGGCGAGGGCGCAGGTCATCGCGCAGCCGCTCGGGGTCGTCGGGATCATCTCTCCCTGGAACTATCCGGTGCAGCTCGCTTTATCACCGCTCGTCAGCGCCCTTGCCGCCGGCAACCGCGCCATGATCAAGCCCAGCGAACTCGTCCCCGAGACCACCCGGATGCTCTGCGAGATAGTCGGGGACGCATTCCCACCGGACCAGGTCTCCGTCGCGGTGGGCGGACCCGAAGTGGGCGAAGCTTTCACGCGCCTTCCCTTCGATCACCTCCTCTTCACGGGATCGACTCGCGTCGGGAAGCTCGTGATGCGCGCGGCGAGCGAGAACCTGGTGCCCGTGACTCTGGAGCTCGGTGGCAAGTCGCCCGCGATCGTCGGGGCAGACGGCGCCGTCCGCACCGCCGCAGAGCGAATCATGGCGGGGAAGCTCTTCAGCGTCGGACAAACGTGCATCGCGCCCGACTACGTCATGGTTCCTGCCCCGGCCCGCGACACCTTCGTTTTGGAGTGCGAAGCGGCGGTATCGCGGATGTACCCGACCCTTCGCGACAATCCCGACTACAGCGCCATCCTCACCGAAGCTCATCTTGCTCGCCTTCACCGTCTGGTCGAAGACGCCCGGTCGCGCGGCGCCCGCGTGGTCGAGCTCAACCCGGCCCACGAAGCATTCGACGGGACCCGCAAGATGGCACCCGTGCTCGTGCTCGACGCCACCGAGGAGATGCTCGTTCTGAAAGAAGAGATCTTCGGACCGATTCTCCCCGTTTTGACGTATCGAACGCTCGACGAGGCGATCGCCTACGTCAATGACCGCCCGCGGCCTCTTGCGCTCTATTACTTTGGACGAACGCGCGCAGCCATCGAGCGCATCCTCGCAGAGACCGTCTCCGGAGGCGTGACCTTGAACGAAACGCTCTTGCACTTGGTGCAAGACGATCTCCCGTTCGGCGGCGTCGGCCAGAGCGGGATGGGGCAGTACCACGGCCGCGAAGGGTTCGAGACGTTCACGAAGAAGAAGCCGGTATTCCGACAGGGCCGCGTCGGCGCGCGACGTCTGATGCACCCGCCGTACGGTCGCACCGCGAACGGGCTGCTGCGCCTGCTCATCGGAAAGTGACGCCTCGGCCCATGCTCTGGCCCTTCGAGATCCGCGGCGCCGTCGTAGCGGACGAAGACCAGCTTCTGCAGGTCGCGCAGCACCTCAATACGGTGAATCTGCCGGCGGACCGCGACGAAATCCGGGGGATCTTGGAGCACTCGCAGTCGAGCTTCTCTGGAGCGATCAAAGACCCGCGACGCCGCGAGTACGTCTTCGTTCTCGTCGACCTCGAGCGCGATCGCATCGTGGGCACGTCGATGATCATCGGGCAACTCGGCCGTCGAGACGCGCCGTATATCTACGTCGACGTTACCGAGGAAGAGCGCTACTCGGCGACCCTAGACAGACACTTTCGTCACGTCGTCCTCAAGATTGGCTATTCCTTCAACGGACCCACCGAAATCGGTGGCCTCATCGTGAGCCCCGAGTACCGGAAGAAGCCCGAGCGTCTCGGACTCGCGATTTCGTACGTGCGCTTTCTCTTCGTGAAGATGCACCGCGAGTGGTTCAAAGACGAGCTGCTCGCCGAGCTGCTTCCGCCCCTCGAGCCCGATGGCACGTCCCACCTTTGGGACGCGCTCGGACGCAAGTTCACCGGGATGACGTATGCCGAGGCCGATCGGCTGTCGAAGAAGAACAAGGAGTTCATCAAAGGACTCTTTCCCGAAGGCGCGATCTACGCGTCGCTCTTGCCGGCGCAGGCGCAGGAGGTCATCGGCAAAGTGGGCGGCCAGACGAAAGGCGTCGAGAAAATGCTGCGGCGCATCGGCTTCCGCTACGCAGATCGGGTCGACCCGTTCGACGGCGGCCCGCACTTCACCGCGCCCACCGATGAAGTCACCCTCGTCCACCAATCGCACCGCGCGCGGGTGACTAGGCTTCTGCCCGCCGATCAAACTCCGAAGTCCAACGCGCTCGTCGCGATCGAAACCGCAGAGGCGCCGTTTTTTCGCTGCTTGGCTGCGCCGTGGCGGCCCGTGCGCGACCCGGCGGGCGGATCAGAGGTTCTGGGGGAGGTGGCCGAAGAGGCCGCCGGTCGCCTCGCGGTCCGCGAAAGCGACGAGGTCTGGATTTTGCCGCTCGGGTGACGGGAGTCCCACGGGCGACATGTGGCAAGATGACGGGATGAAGCCGGAGCGGCCGAGGCGAGAGCCGAAGCAGGCGGCGCCGCGCTCCGAGCAAATCGACATCCGAACGAGCGACGGTTGGTCGCTGCGAGCGGACGTGCACGAACCGGCCGGCGTGGCGATCGGCACCGCGGTTCTGGCCCATGCGCTCATGGCGCGGCGAAGCGAGTTCGACCGCCCGCGAGGCGCCGGCGTCCGGCAATTCTTGGTCGATCGCGGCTGGCGCGTCGTCGCTTTCGACTTCCGGGGCCACGGCGACAGCGGGCCGCTCGCCGGCCAAGGGGCCACCTTCGGGTACGACGACTGCGTCCAGCGCGACCTTCCAGCCGTCTTCGCCTTCGCCCGCACGAAAGGCCCGCGCAAGCGTCCCGTGATGGTCGTGGGTCACTCGCTCGGAGGACACGCGGCTCTCGCGGCCCAAGCCGCGGAGCTCGTCGCATTCGACGGCGTCGTCGCGGTCGGCGCCAATGTGTGGATCCGCGAGCTCGAGCCCTCCCCCGCGCGCTGGCTCGTCAAGCGCATATCGCTCTTCGCCGCGTTGACCGTCAGCCGTCGGCTTGGCCGGTTCCCGGCGCGTGCGCTGCGCCTCGGGAGCGACGACGAGTCGTGCGCGCTGCTCCGCGACGTCGAACGGTTCGCGCGAACCGGGCTCTGGAAGAGCGCAGACGGAGCAATCGACTATCTGTCGTCGCTCGCTCGGGTGCGAGTTCCCGTCTTGCATGTAGTCAGCGACGGGGACCGCTTCGAGTGCACTCCGGAATGCGGGCAGCGCTTCGCCGCACGTTGCGGCGGCCCGCACGAGATTTTGCGCATCGAGCGCGGCGACGACGGGGGCCCCCCTCCGGACCACATGGGTCTGGTCACGAGCGGACGGACGAGAAGCTCGTGGGCGCGGGCCGAAGCGTGGATGCGCGCCTGCCCTATCGGCCGGAGCGATTCTTCACGTACCTGACCGCCCCGTGCTCGGTCTCGACGACGCGCCCGTTTTGTCGCACGAGGAGTACGAGCCGCTGATCGCGGTCGCGCGGCCCGACGGGCGCGACGAGCCTTCCGCCTTCCGGGATCGCGTCGAACCAGGCGGGCGGCACGGAGTCGACCGCGAACATCACCACGATCTTCTTGGCCGCGCCCCACTGGGGAGAGCTCGTCATCGCGTCGGCGTGCGCGACGCGGACATTCGGCTCGCTCGATACGTTGCGCGCCGCCCACGCGGCGAGCGCCTCGTCGATCTCGAACGTGAGCACCGATCCTGCGCTTCCAACCACGAACGCGGCCAGCGACGCGCCGTAGCCCGACCCGGCCCCGAGCTCGACGAGGCCGTCGCCCGGTGCGAGCCCCAGCAGCCGGAACGACAGCAGATACGCGTGAGGGGCGCTGATGGTCGCGAGACCTTCGCTGTCCAGCGGAAGCGGCGTGTCTTCGGCGCTCCGCTCGATGTCTTCCGGGCGTACGAAGCGCTCGCGCGGCACTTCGAGCAGCGCGGTGAGATAGCGTTGATCGAAGGGGCCGAGATTTCGCTCGATCGACTCGACGAGCGCCAGTCGACACCCCCGCGCCACTTCGCGCATCTCCTGCCGGAGAACCGACGCACCCTTCGGGCCGCCGCCGGTTCGTAGCTGATGTGCGAGCGAGGCCAGCCAATCCTGCCGCTCGGCTTGCGACAGTTGGGCCATCTTTCTGCGAAAGGCGACCGTGAACAGAAGTGGCTGGGTTGAGGTCATGACCGGATCGAGTCCGCCCCAGGACTAATTCGCATTCCTCTTTCTGTCGACCCGCAGCCGCCGCGGCCGACGGGAGAGTGGACGAGTCAGAATTCCGTAGTACCCGGAGAACACAGCGTTTCGGGGCCCTGACCGTAGTGTTGAAGCGCGAACTGCTGCAGCGTGGGGATGTCGACGCAGGCCGCCGTGTACGTCCAACCCCAGGCGGCGGCAGCGACCGGCACGTCGATCAAAGGGTCGGGCGTTATGACCGTGCGCACGCGGACTCCTTCGCCCGCGCACAATGGGTCGGTCGGGATCGCGTCGGAGACTTCCTGGAGGGACGCGACGACGTCGGGACAGCCCCCGTCGTCGTCGCAGTTGTAAAGGAGCACGATGGCGCCGTGCTCGAGATCGTGCACGTAGTAGCCTCGCGGCACCGGCGTGGTGTAGCTCTCGAAGGCCGCCCAAATGGGATAGTGCGGGCCGCTTGACGGCGGATTGGAGTCCCACTGGATATCCGACGGAATGGGGACGTGCACGGCCGGCATGAGCGGCGGAGAATCGATGGTGACGAAGCATCCCGCGTCGGGGTGGATGGGTGCCGCGGGCGTGCCGCGGACCGTCGCGGGGTCGCCACTTCTGCCGACCGACTCGCAGGCCGTGAACGCGAGCGCCACGAGCGGGAGGCCGAGGGAAGGGTACGTGCGCACCGGGCCATTATGGGAGAAGTCGCGTTGACCTGCACCCGGCACGCGTCGTGACGTCCGTTCCCGTGGCGAGGCGTCCCGTGCGAGCGCGGGCCCTGGGCATGTCCGCGCGCGTCGTCCGTGCGATGACCGCGCACAACGCCTTCGGAGCGTCGGCCGGCGTGGCCTTCTGGTTCTTCCTGAGCCTCGTGCCGCTCCTCGTTCTCGCGGGCTTTTTCGTGGGCCAAGTGGCTCGCACGAGGGGAGTCAATGTGCTCGTCGGCCCCCTCCTCGACGTGATTCCGACCGCCGCCGAGGGAATCGTTCGCGACGAGATCGAGCGCATGGCTCGAGCGAGCGCTTCATCGCTCGCGCCGCTCGGCGTGGCCGGTTACCTATGGACCGCGTCGGCGGGGATCGAGAGTCTGATGCGCGTCTTCGAGACCGCGGCCCAAGCCACGCCCCGACCCTGGTGGAAGAGGCGGGCGATCGCCCTCGGCTGGGTCGTCCTCGGACTCGCGGTGGCCTGCGGACTGGCATCCGTACTCGTGGAAGTCGATTCGGTCTTCCGCGAGCATCCCCACCACGCTTTCGGGACCCCGCCGGTGGCACCAAAGCACGCGGTCCGCCAGGCATTCCACGCCCCACACGGCAAGTTCATCGCCGCCACGTTGATGCTGACCGTCGGGACCGCCCTTCTCGGCGGCTTCTACCGGGTCGCGGTCGAGCGCCGGCCGCGCGCGCGCAGGCGCATCTGGCCGGGCACGTTCACAGCGGTCGTATGCTGGCTGGTCGTATCGTGGGGATTTGGCGCGTACGTCGTATCCGTCTCGTCGTACGCCCTCTATTACGGGAGCCTCGCCGCGGTCGCCGTCTTGCTCGTGTGGCTCTACCTGACCAGCCTTTCGCTCCTCGTGGGGGCTGAGGTCAACGCAGATCTGGAACTCGGTAAGACGGGACGCGTTCGAGCGGGCCGCTAGTTTTGTATCTGGGCGCCTTGCGCAGCCCGTCAAAGCCCGTCATTGCTTACGCCTCGAGTTGACGTCTCCTATCCTCAGCGAGCGCATCCGACGGCGCCTGGCCGACGAGACGGGCCGCATTTCGCGCCAGGCGCCGTTCACGGTCGCGCTCTCGTATCCATCCCCGTACCGCGTGGGCATGAGCTCCCTCGGCTACCAGCGCATTTACCGGGCGCTCATGGAGGCGCCCGGAATCGCCTGCGAGCGTGCCTTTCTCGACGACGAATGCGAGGAAGATCCGGCGCGGCGGCCCGAACACCCGGTCACCTACGAGTCGATGCGCCCGATCGACGAGCTTCCGGTCCTCGCCTTCAGCGTGGCGTACGAGCTCGAAATCGCGGGGGTCGTGCGCATGCTCCAGGCTGCGGGCGTCCCCCCGCGTCGCCTCGACCGCGACGGGCGCCATCCCCTGGTCATCGCGGGCGGCCCGCTCACATTCTCCAATCCCCTTCCGCTCGCAGGGATCGTCGATGCGATCGTCGTGGGCGAGGCGGACGCACGATCGGTCGAGGTCGTGCGCGCCGCGCGGGAGGGGCAGTCGCGCGACGCGCAGCTCGACGCAATCGCGAAGATCCCGCACGT
>JBAULD010000515.1:0-10373 GCA_049578005.1 Polyangiaceae bacterium | reverse complement strand
GCCGTCCACTGCCCCACCGCGGACCGCCTCGGCGAACTGAGAGAAGCAATTGTAGTACGCGTCGTCCGGCGGGTCGAAGCACACGAACGGAAGCCAATAGAGCGTCATCGGCGTCGTCTTCTCGGCGCGCTCGTCGACGGCGAGCACCTGTACGTTCACCGTTGCCCCGGGCTTTGCGTAGGGCTGGTCTGCGCTCGACGCGAGGACGCGCACGCTATTTACGAGGGTCGAGCTTTGAAAGCCGCCCGGCGCACACGAAGACGACGCCCAGGCGCCGAGCCCCATCACGAGCCAACCTGCAGCGCGCCGGCCTCTCATCGCTCACATCTCCACGTGCAGGCCGAGACTCGGCAGAATAGGCAGGTCGTTCGCATAACTGCTGTGCGTGGAGTTGTAGTCGTAGCTGATGCCCGCGACGTTTCCACTGTTGAAGACATTGAGGACGTCGAGATACGCCCCAATCTTGCCCCACGAGTACTGCCAAGTTTTATCTACGCGCAAGTCGAGCGAGTTGAAGAGCGGGAGCCTGGAATTGAAGGGGGGCTGGGCTTGCTGAGCGAGATACGTCCCGATGTTCTCGTCGTAATATCCGTACGTCTCGGGCGTATACATATAGCCGCTCGTCAGCCTGTAACGCGCCCCGAACTCCCAACCCTTTCCCAACCGATAACTCCCCAGGACCGTAAGGATGTGCGTCTCGTCGTATTGAGAAAGTCGAAGAGGCATCCCTGGGGCGTCGCGCCGGACACTGCGAGAAAGGGTGTACGCGATCCAACCGAAGAAGCGCTCGTCGGGCTTGTAACGGATGAGCGTCTCGGCGCCGTAAATGACCCCGCTTCCCGTGCTTCCGAAACCCTGGGTGACGAGGTGATCCAGCTGCTTGTAGAACCCCTCGAGGGACGCTTCGATGTGGCGGGTGAACTCGCGCTCGACCCCCACGTCGTAATGATACGCGCGATTGCTCACAAGCCCGGGCGTCCCGAACACCGGTGCGGTCTCCTGAGGCTGCGGGGGCTGAGTGAAGAGTCCAGCGCCCGCCTTGAGTGTGGTTCGCGGGGCACGCGTCACGTCTTGGCGCACGACGACCCGCGGGGCCAAGTCCCACGACTTCGTGGCCTTCGTGTAGTCGAGGCGAATGCCGGGGACGATGCGCGTTCCGCTCCAAGGGGTCGCCTCCCACTCCGTGTAGAAGGCGGGCTCGTAAATGGAATCCGACGAGTGCGTGTAGAGCGGAGGCTGGGTGCCGAAGGGCCCCGGGGGGGGTTGGCCCGGTCGGGGAAACGGTGGAGCTTTCACGGTGATGGTGTACGGCTCGTACAGGACGTCCAGCCCGACGTTCATCGTGAGCCTCGGCTCGAGCTTCTGCGCGATTTCGATCCGGGACGTGATCGGCCAGTCGGTGACGTCCAAGTCGAGGTTGGCGATGTTGAATTGGACGTAATCCTGGCCGATCGCCGCCACCAAGCGGAGCTCCGTGCGGTCGCTGAGACGATTTCGGTAGAGCGCCTGGGCGCGCCAGAAGCCGGTGTGGTAATCGAGCCCGCCGGTGAGCGTCGGATTGCTCGCGGACGCGTTGTTCAACAGAATGTCAAAGCGGTCGTCCGATCCGAAAAACCCGAATCGGATGCTCGACCGCTTGCCGAGGTCGCGCTCGAGAAGAGCCTGGTAGTCGTAATAGACGGGGGCGACCGTCACGCCGGCTCCCAGGCCCGTCAGCACCGGCCCCAGCCAGGTATCGAACCAGGATCGCCGCCCGGCGATGGCGAAGTTCCACCCCGTGTCGAAGAGGGGCCCCTGCGCAACCAGTCGCGTGTCGATGAGATCGGCCTCGGCGAAGACGTGCAGCTTGTCCTTCGCGGGACTGGTCAAGCCCACGTCGACGATGCCGCCCATTGCGCGGCCGTACTGTGAGCTGAAGTTTCCGGGGTAGAAGTCGATCCGGTCGAGCATCTCGGTGGGGACCACCGAAGAGAGGCCACCGAAGTGATAGACGAGCGGAATCGGCGTCCCGTCGACGAAGTACTGCGTGTCCTGCGGCGCAGCGCCGCGCACGATGAGCAGCCCGGAAAGCGCGGGAGGACGGCCCACACCCGGAAGGTTTTGTAGCGAACGCAGCGCGTCGCCGTTGGTTCCGGGAATCCGGTTGATCTCGCGCTGTTCGAGGGTGCGCTTGGTCACTTCACGCGGCGGCTTCTCGCCGCGAACTTCCACTTCTTCGACGTTCTCCGCACCCGCGTCCGTCGCGCTCGTCGCAGCCTCCGGCGTCGCCGTGAGGGGCGCCAAGCGGTCGGTGGCGATCGCCTCTTGGCCTGGGTTGAGGGTTTCGTCGGCCTCGTGAGGGCTCATCGCCGGCGCGCTTACGGTCACGTGGTACGTACCGGGCGGCAGACCTTCGAGCCGCCACGTGCCGTCGAACCCCGTGGCGATCGTGCGCTCGCGCCCTTCCGAGTCGTGCACGACGACGCTCGCCCCAGGGATGGGCCGGTCGCTCGCGAGCGTGACCACCCGCCCGGAGAGCACTGCGGGCGGCGGCGTGAATCGGTAGACGAACCGCGTTCGCGCCGCGACCGGCTTGCCGTCGCGCGTGGCCGGTTCGAACGCCAACTTCTGCGCAGCCGCGAGCGCCGCCTCGTCGAACCCGTGCCCCGCGGGCTTGTCGACGACGGCATTTGTGACCCGGCCACCCGGGTCGATCGTCAGCACGAGTTCGACTTCGGCCGCCTCGTAGAAACCCTCGGAGAGCGCCTGCGCAGGATACTGCGCTCCCTCGTTCGACTTCACCGCGGGCGGCACGATGACCGCCTGCGGGTTGGAAACTCGCCCTTTCTCGTCGTCCGCCTGCCCCCACGCCGGCGCTGTCGCGAACGTCGCGAGAGCCGCGAGCCACGACGCAAAGAGGAGGGGGATACGAAGGCGCGGCTTCGGCATCGCGCGGGCTTCCCTGGCTTAGTCGACGTTCGTCCTCCACTCAACAAGATGCGGGGACGGAAACGCCGTCGGGACATCGCCGGGCCGCCGATGATATACGCCGCTCGCGCCGGATCCCGATGACCTCTTCACCCGCCGTCTCCGCCGTCGCAACCTGGTTCGGAACGTGGTCACGGCCGACCGACCGGCCCTCGCAGGTCGCGCTCGCAATCGCGGCCGCGCTCCTCGTGCTCGCAGCGGTTCCGGGCGGCACCGGGTGGCTCGCGTCGATGTTCGAAGGGACGAACGTGGCGGCGGTCGCCCGCCGGCGGCGCTTCTTGATGAGCGCTTTCTTCGTAGCGGCCTTCCTGTCCCTCGGCTACATCGCCGTTTACTTGCGTGGAGGTCCGCGAGCGCCCGAAGCGGCCGTCTACTGGCTGCAGGGCCGCGCGCTTTCGCACGGTGCGTTCACGTGGATTGCCCCCGACCCGACGGCGAACTTTCGCGCCGGTAACCTTCTGTTCCGAGCGCCCGATCGCTTGTCCGGAGTGTTCCCGCCTGGATATCCATTGCTCCTCGCGATGGGCTTTCTCGTCGGGGCCCCGATGCTCGTTGGGCCTCTCGTGGCCGCGTCGCTGGTCTTCGCCACCTGGCTCTTAGCCTGCGAAATCGGCGCAAACGAGGGACCCGCTCCGCCTCCAGGAGGTCCGCCGAGCGAGGCGGTCGCGCGACTGGCCGCGGGCTTTTCCATCGTTTCGGCGGCGCTCCGGTATCACACGGCGGACGCGGTGCCGTACGGCGCGTCCGCTGCGGCTGTGGCCTTGTGCCTCGCCTGCGCTCTTCGCGCGAGGAGGACGGGTGCGCTCCGACTTTTCGGAGGCGCAGGCCTGTCGCTGGGATTCTTGCTCGCTTCGCGCCCATCTTCCGCACTCGCCGTCGGAATCGTCGTCGCTGTCGTGGCGATGGGGGTCCGGGGAAAGCGGTCTGCGGCGCGGGCGATCGCGTGGTCCTCCGGCGCAGCCATTCCCGGCTTGCTTCTTCTGCTCGCGGCCAACCGCGCCGCGACCGGGCATACCCTGACCTCGGCGGAGGCGGCCTACCCCAGCGCGATCGACATCGGAGCCGGCGTCGCGCGACTCGCGACGCCGGTGATCTCGTGCTTGCGCGATCACCTGCTCGACATCGCGAACCTCGAGCCCCTGGCGCTGCTCGCGCTCGTCCCGCTCTTCGTGCGACCGGGGCGCGCGGTCACGCTGACGACGCTCGTCGTCGCGGCCGAGACGGTCGTGCAGTTGGCCATCCGCGGCGGTCCCAAGCCACCCGACGCCGGAACGCAGCTCGTGGCCTCCCTACCGCTGGAGCACGCGCTCATGGCGTTCGGCGTTTTCTGTCTCTTTCGGCGCACGTTCGCCTCCGGGGCGGTCGGTACGATCGCCGCGGCCGTCGCCGGCTTCGCCTTACACGCATCGCACGTTCACCAGGCGCTCGCCGCGAGCGACGACGGACATCCCCGTTTCGATCCAGACGTCGTCCGGGAGGCCAACGTCACCCACGGTTTGCTCTTCTTTTCCGACGACGTGGGATACGAGCTCGCGCACGACCCCGGCGTCGTCGCGAGCCACGGCATCGAGGCCGCCCGCCTCCGCGGCGACGACCACGACCGTTGGCTCTTCGATTCGCTCGGCCATCCTCCCAGTCACCGCTACGTGGCCGACGCCGCAACCGCCTCCGTACCGTGGTGGTCGCCGCCGAGCGCGGGCGAAGCGTGGCGCTTCGAAGCCGAGAGCGACTGGCCGCCGATGAGTGGGACCACGGGAATCGCGGAGGTGGCCCGCGTGGCCAATCCCTGCGCCTCGGACGGCCGCGTTCTGCGGCTTACCCCCACCGGCCCCTCTGTCGCGGCAAGCGTGACCTTGGCGCTACCGTTTCCGAACGAACCCACGGACTCCGCCGGGACCGTCAGTTGGATCGTGACCCCTCGGGTACTGCAAGCCGGCGAGGGCGCGGTGGGGCTCCTTCGGCTCGTCGAAGAGCTCGGACAAACGCCGCTGGCGGAGTGGAGCTGGAACGACTCGGCAAAGCCCGCCAGCTGCGCCGACCTGCCGGCCCGGACCGTCGAGCTCGCGAAGGAGCGCGCTCGTGCGTGGCTGATCCTCGGCGCCCAGGGCGGAGCCGTCATGCTCGACAAGACGACGATTCTCCGAGGGCGTTCGGCGGGAGCCCGGCGTTGACGGTCCGCAAACCTGCATGATACCAATGGGTTTTGTCTCGGGGCCGCCCCGACGGAGGCGAGCAGCATGACCAAGAGCGAACTTATCGACGCGCTCGCAGCGCAGCGCGCGGACCTCACGAAGGCGCGGGCCGAGCTCGTCGTCAATTGCGTGTTCGACGCGATGACCGAAGCGCTTCAACGCGGCGAAGGGATCGAGATTCGCGGTTTCGGCAGCTTTACCGTGCGCCCCTACAAGCCTTATTCGGGCCGCAACCCTCGGACGGGAGAGCCCGTCGACGTACCCGCCAAGCGGCTGCCCTTCTTCAAGGTGGGAAAAGAGCTCAAAGAAATCGTCAATAGCAGCCGCCACTTCCCGATCACCGGCGGCAAAGACGACGACTGAGCCGTGCCCTCCCCCGCGCAGCAGCTGGCGCTCCTCGAGCGCGGAATCGTCGACCTGCACGTCCGTTCGGAGCTCGAAGACCGGCTCGTGGAGTCGGAGCGCACCGGTCGCCCGCTGCGGGTGAAGGCGGGGTTCGACCCTACGCGTCCGGACCTGCACCTGGGCCACACCGTCCTTCTCCAAAAGATGCGGGCTTTCCAAGACCTGGGGCACACGGCCATTCTTCTCCTCGGGGATTTCACCGCGATGGTGGGCGACCCGACGGGACAAAACGAGAGTCGTCCTCGCCTGACGCGCGACGAGGTGGAGCGCTCCGCGGAGACCTATCTGGCGCAAGCACGCAAAGTGCTCGACGGAGCCAGGCTGGAAATTCGGCGAAACGGAGAATGGTTCGATCGCATGGGCCTCACTCCGGCGATCGAGCTGATGGCCAAGTCCACCGTGTCGCGCATGCTCGAGCGTAAAGACTTCCGCCAGCGCTTCGAACAAGAGCGCCCCATTCATCAGCACGAGTTCCTGTATCCGCTCCTTCAGGGGTACGACTCGGTCGAGCTCGAGTGCGACGTAGAGCTCGGGGGCACCGACCAACTCTTCAACCTCCTGGTCGGGCGCGACCTCATGGCCAAGTACGGCAAACGGCCCCAAATCGTGATGACGACGCCCATCTTGGAGGGAACCGATGCCCGACTCGAGAACGGCGTCATCGTCGGCAAGAAAATGAGCAAGAGCGCCGACAATTACATAGGGATCCAAGAACCGCCTGGCGTGATGTTCCGCAAAACGATGCAGATCGACGACACGGTAATCTTCCGTTTCTTCGAGCTCCTCTCGACTCGTAGCAACGACGAGATCGCCATGCTGAAGAGCGAGCGCGCGCAGGGGCGCAACCCGATGGAGATCAAAGCGCTCTTTGCACGCGAGATCATCGAGCGGTTTCACGGCGCAGAGGCCGCCACGAGCGCGGCCTTCGAATTCGAACGCGTCTATGGGAAAGACTCGGTGCCCGATCGCGTCGCGCAAGTGACGGTCGACCCACGCGGGGGGGTCGCGGAGCTCGCGTGGGCGCTCAAGCAAGCGAACCTCACTGCGTCGACCAGCGACGCACGACGCCTCGTCGAGCAAGGCGGAGTGGAAGTCGATGGTGCTCGCGTCACCGACCCGAAAACGCGGCTCGATCCAGGCCGCGAGTACCTGGTGCGCGTCGGATCGAAGAACCGCCGCTTCGCGCGCATCCGCGTCGCGGGGTGATGCGTCTCGCGTCGCCATCTTGCTCGTGGACTATGCACCCTCCCCGACCGCGTCTCGCAGGGATGTCCTTGCGCTGCTGAGCGGGCTTGCCGTCCAAGCATGCGGTGCTTCGCCCGCGGGTCGCCGATCTGGCCCGCGATCTCCGGCTGCCGAACCGCTCAGGATCGGCCGAGCGATCGACATGGTCCCTGCCGCGGGTCTGGTCTGGCTCGTCGAAGTGAGACCGCCTGACCTTCTCTCCGGGTCTGCCCTCGGACCGGCGGTGGCCGTGGTTGTGCCCGATGCGCGCTTCGACGCCTTCGCACGCCGACACGGTGGACTGGACCTGCGGCAGGCCGACGAGGTCGTGATCGCTGCGTATCCCAAGGCCACGCTCGTCGTCGCGCGAATCCCGTTCGAGACCGAGCACGTCGATGCGGCCTTCGTCGCGCTCGGAGCTGCGGAGGGAGGGCGGACCGTCGAACAGGGTGTCACGCGGATGTGGCGAAACGCTCCGGGCGGTCAAGAACAAGTGGCGCTGCTGGCGGGGCAGGCGGTGATCGCCGAACGGGGGCAGCTCGGCCCTTTGCGGGCGGCGGTGTACTTCGCGGAGGGTCGCTTCCGCCGGTCGCTACCCGCGCTCCGCGCCGCGCCCCTCGCGTCGGCCGCTTCGATGGCGGGTGAAGCGCCGCTCCGGGTCTTCGCGCCGGGGCCGTTCGAGGGAGATTGGGCCCAGGGGCTGGCGGGCCTTCTGCGAGCAACGACGGCTGTTGCCGTTTCCATGCGCCCGGTGGCGCACGGCATCCATTGCGGAGTCGCGCTTCGTCTCTTGCTCACAGGTGCTTGGGGCCGAGACGCGACTGCGGCGGCGGAGCGCCTGCGCTCGGCATTCGGTGTGCTGATGGCCGATCCGGTGGGACTGCTCACGGGCCTCGATCATCCGCTGGAAGGCCCGACCGTGACGGCCGACGCCGGCGCGCTCACGCTCGAAGTCACCCTCGACGCCCTGGCCGCGGCCCGCGGCGTTCACTCCATGGCCGACGCGAGCGTCGCGGAGATTATGGCTTACTGACGACGGCCCTCGGGCTCGTCCGAGGCGCAGGTCCGACGTAATGGACGCACGCGTCGGGCAACTTTTGCATGAGCGGGCTCCGCTGCTGGGCTGCTTCGAAGGCGTTCGCGGCGAAGACGTTCTCGTTCAGGAATACGGCCAAGGCCGCGGCCTGTGGCGGGGTACAGCCGAGGTCGAGAAGGACCGCGGAGCCGCCGATTGCCATGTTTGGGGCGGCGCCCCATTTTTCCATCATCCCGACGGACAGCGCCTCCTGGAGCAGCCAGAACGGCAGTCGATCCCTCCCCAGATCGGACACCTGCTTGCGAAATGCCTCCATGCGCTCGTCCCGCTCCCGAAACGGAACGCCGTAACCGGCCATCCGCGGGCGTCTCTCGACCCGGTCGCGCACTGCCGCTCGGAGCGCGCTCGAGTCCCCGAAATGCTCGCCGACGAGATCGCGAAGGGACACGAGCTCTTCGGCGGCGGCCCCCACCGTCCAGGGTCCAATGCTCTTACCCTCCATGGCCAATTGACCCGCACCGAAACCGGCGAGCGTTCCGCCGAACGACGCCACGAGGCGCGTCAACTTCAGAGGCCAAATACGCGGGTCCGCGGAGGTGGAGGACACCGCGATGGCATCGAGGACGGCCCTCTCGGCCTCCGACGGCTGCCGGCCCATGGCAGCCATGGCCATCAGCCCGGTGAGAGTCTCTCGGCCGAGCAAATCAGTCAGCGTGCTGTGTCCGAAATAGAGATTGTCGCCCGGGACTTGGCGCGCGACGCGGGTCTTGATCACGGGTCGCCCTCTACGTATTCGATGCCAGGCAGAAGCAGTGGATAAGCTCGAAAACTGCGCGCGGGAGTGGCCATCGCTTCGGCCAAGGCGACGGGCAGCTTCGCGAACACGAGCGCACACTCGATGTGTCTCGCGCTCTTCAAGCCGCACGCCCGAAACACTGCGAAGAGCGCCGCCGCGCGGCTGAGATCATGGGCCAACTCCGGAAGCTCGAGCAGGCCTTCGAGAGCCGCGCGCAGCCGCTCCACGCAAGCCCGTTCCTCGTCGGACGCGGCGCGATACTCGGGGGCCACACGGACGGTGCTCGCCCCCAGTGCATCGAGCCACGCCGTGTGTTCCGCGACGAGAACGCGGGCCTGTTCGGCGAGCGCCACGGCCGCGGTTCCCTGGATCGCGCTCGTCGTGCCTGAACAAATTCTAGCGAGGGCCGCAGCGTGGGTCGGCGCCTCGTTGATCGGGGCGGGTGCTGCGAACTGAAGTGCGACCTCGAACGCTCGACCTTGCGCAGCCGTCGGCAGCTCACCCGTCCACGCGAGGAGAACGGTTTCGGCGAAGGAATAGTGTCGCGCGAGATCTCCCTCGACGTCATAGCCGTGGATGGCCGGCCGCGGGCCGGGCGTCACGACACGGGCCGTGAGCTTGTCCGGCCAAGGTCCGAGATCGAGCGGACCGGTACGTTGCGACGCGGGCGCTTCGGCGAACCCGGCCCGACGGACTCCTTCCGCGCTCACGGCTCGATGAACCCCGCGAGGGCCTTGGCTCGCTCGCCGAGCGGTGGCACCACAGTGGGATCGACGCGTACTTCGATTACCCCCGGGCCCTGCACACGAAGGAGCTCGCGTACGGCGCATTGCATTTGTCCCGGCCGATCGACCACGCGCGCGTGCAGCCCCATCGCGCGAGCGAGCGCGGCGACTTCGAGAGGGCGCTTGTAAACGGCCGCGCGCATCGGCGTCCCGCGATTGAGAAGCTTGCTGCAGTGCCAGGTGATGCCGTGCATGTTGTTGCTCTCGACGATCCAGATCACCGGCAGGTCGAGCTCGGCGGCGGTGATTAGCTCCATCCCGTTCATCGCAAAGCAACCGTCACCCACCAGTGCAAAGATCGGCCGGTCGGGCGTGGCCAGGGCGGCGCCGATCGGAGCCACCGTCCCGTGGCCCATCGAGCCGAAACCGAGATTGATGAAGAACCGCTGGCCGCGCCGAATGCATAGGTGATGCATGTTGAAGAGCATGTGGGCGCCGATGTCGGAGAAAATCGTGGCGTCGTCCGGCAGGACCTCCTCGAGATCCACGCGCCAGCGCTCCGGTGTCAGCGGGACATCGTCGCTGGTGCGGGCAAGCGCGGAGTCGTACCGACCGTGTCCCCGCTCGAGGGGCGGGCTCTCGCCCCATCGTGACGCGGATGGCACACCGTCCCGGATCCGACGATGGATGTGGTACGCGAGCTCCACGAGAATCGCCTGTGCGTCGCCGACGAGCGGGATGTTGACCGGGTAGTTCCGGCCGATTCGATCGGCGTCGATGTCGAGCTGGATCAAGGCTCCGCTGGGCCGCAGTCGGGGCGTCCAATTGAAGGTGCTCGTTTCGCCAAGCGACGTGCCCACGGTAAAGAGCACGTCGACCTGGTTGCCGAGGATCGTCTCGCGGGCATCACGGTGCCCCGCGTTCCCGAAAATCCCGAGCGAGAGTGGATCGTCTTCGGGAAATATGCCTTTGGCGCGCGGGCTCGTGGCCACCCGCGCACGGATCAACTCCGCCAGAACGCGCAGGTG
>JBAULD010000514.1:0-2494 GCA_049578005.1 Polyangiaceae bacterium | reverse complement strand
GATTCCGTCTCTCGAGAATACGTCGCTGCCTTCGAACATCTTCGCGTGCGTCGTCTATCTGAACGGGGGGCCGACGCATATCGGGTGCACGGCGGTGGTCGCGGCCGCGGCCTGCTTCGTGTGCCTGAACTTTTATCTCCTTGCGTTGCTGCTCGGAGCGCCGCCGAAAGTCGCGTTTTGGACGACTGCTCTCGTCGGAGTATTGCCCAATTTCTTGTTCTACACCTGCAGTACGTTCAAAGACGGATTCGTCGCGTTCTTCGTGATTGGGCTCTTCGGCTGCGCCGTTCGGCTCGCTCGAAGGGTTTCGATCGCGCAGCTCGGCCTCGGGGTCCTCTTCCTGGCAGGCCTCTGGCTCACGCGGTTTTATCTCGTCTTCGTCGTTCCCGCGCCGTTTCTTCTGGGCTTTCTCGGGTTGCGCTCGCGATCCGTGCTCCGCACTGCCTTGGCGACGCTGGCGGTGGGCGCCACCGTCATCGCCTTGTACGCCCATTCGAGTGCCCCCGAAGCCGTCGTCGGCCACGCGAGGACGACATTCGACGACGCGACCTCGGATGGCGTTCTGAGTGCGAACGCCGTGGGCGGTTCCGGGGTTTCCTTCGAGGGGACCTCGCCAAGGGCCGCCTTCCTCCCGAAGCTCGCGTATACGCTCTTTTCGCCCTTCCTGTGGCAACCGGGCTCCCTGGCGCTCCAGATTGGAAAAATTGAAGCGTTGGTCTGGTATTACTTCTTCTATCGGGCCTTGCGGGCCGCCAAAGCGATGTGGCGCGATCAGCGCGCGGATCTCCTGATGTTCGCGAGTCTCATCGTCCCCTTGACGGTCGCCTACGCGCTGTCCTTCTCGAACATCGGGCTCATCGTCAGGCAGCGAATGGGGATCGTGATTGCCGTCATGCTCATGGCGTCGCTCAGTTGGCGCCGGGAACAGGAAGAAGAGCAACAGGACGAGAAGGAGGGCGGGCTCGTTGGACGTTCCGTGCGAGAACGGTGGCTTGAGCCGCGGGCCGGCGAGTAGGCGGGCCGCGAATGGCGCTTGCAGCCGACGCAACCAACTGGTAGCGGCATCGGGTAACTTGAGGGTCATCCGCTGGGATTTCGCGCAGTTAGCCCCGTGAGGAAGTACGAAATGCGTCCGAGTGAGCCAAAATCCGGGACCCCCAAGCCTTCGGGAGGCTGGAGCGCGGATGCGGCGACGGTGCTCAAGGCTCTCCGGCGCAGTTGGCCGTTGATCGTGGCCTGCGTGATCCTCTGCGGGGGCGCCGCGCTGATGCGCTCGAAGGCGCAACCCCCCGTCTTCGAAGCCAGCACGCTCGTCGAGATCACGCCGCAGCCCGTTCAGCCCTTGGGCGACAAGGGTGGGTCGTCGCTCGACATGGGCGCGGGCCTCTACTGGGACGCGCAGGAATACTATCAGACCCAGTACCAAATTATTCTCTCGAATCAGGTGCTCGGCGCCGTCGCCCGCGACCTCTCGCTCGCGAGCGACCTCGACTTCCTCGGGCTCAAGACACCCCCGAGCGCGCCCATCGACATCGAGACGGTCACCGCAACGCTCCGGGCGCGAACGACCATCGATCCGATCAAGAACAGCCGCCTCTTCCACGTTAAAGTCGAAGATACGGACCCAAAGCGCGCCAGGCGCCTGAGCGATGCGATCGCCACCGCTTTCATCGACCAGAACCTGCAAACGGCCATCAACTCGAGCTCCGAGGCGGTCACCTGGATCACCAGCCAGCTCGATCACATCAAGGGCGACCTCGATCGGAACGAGAACGCGCTCTACGAGTTCAAACGCAAGAACGACCTTCCCAGCGCATCGATCAACGACGCTTCGAACGTGCTGCGCATGGAGATGCAGCAGTACGACACGGCTCTCACCCAAACTCGAACGCGCAAGCAAGGACTCATCGCTCGCGAAACCGAGCTCGTCAAAGTCACGCAGGAAAATCCCGACGATGTGCCGTCGTCGGAGCTCCTCTCCAACACGTACCTCCAGCAACTTCGCGCGCAATATCAGCAACTCATCAAGGACAGGGCAGCGCTCGTCGGGGAAGGCAAAGGCGAGAGCCATCCGCTCCTCAAGAGTCTCAACGCGCGCCTCGAACAGACGAAGACCCAGCTGCTCGCCGAAGTGCGCAACATCCGAAGCGCCGTGGAAACCGACCTCGCCGTCATCGAACACCAAGAGGCGGGCGAGCTGGCGCTGTTCGAAGACTCCCGGCGCCGCGCCGTCGAGCTCAACATGAAGGAGATCGAGTATCACCGGCTCGATCGAACGCGCGAAGAAAACGAAAAACTGTTCGAGCTTCTGACGAACAAGATGAAAGAAGCCGATCTGACGCGCATGATGCGCGTGAACAACATCCGCATCGTCGACTTCGCGGAAGACCCCGGGGGACCCGTTCGCCCGCGGATCGCGGCCGACGTCGGGATCGGAGTCCTTTCCGGATTGATTCTCGGGGTTGCGCTGATGTGGGCCCGCGAGCTGCTCGAC